>NZ_JBHXFA010000019.1:36722-61381 GCF_042724175.1 Streptomyces sp. NPDC127084 | reverse complement strand
GCGGCCCCGGGAAAGTCCCTGGGCCACTCGGACAAGTGCGCTGCTGTGTCGGGGAGATGAGGGTCAGCCCTTGAGCTGCTCGTACGCCGGGAGCGTCAGGAAGTCCGCGTAGTCGGCGTCCAGCGAGACCCGCAGCAGCAGGTCGTGGGCCTGCTGCCAGTTGCCGGCCGTGAAGGCCTCCTCACCGATCTCGGCGCGGATCGCGGCGAGTTCCGCGGCGGCGACCTCACGGGCCAGCTCAGGGGTGGCCCGGACGGTCCTGCCGTCGTGCTCGAACTCCACACCCGCGTTGATCCACTGCCAGATCTGGGAGCGGGAGATCTCGGCGGTGGCGGCGTCCTCCATCAGATTGAAGATGGCGACGGCGCCGAGACCGCGCAGCCACGCCTCGATGTAGCGGATACCGACCTGGACGGCGTTGCGCAGGCCCTCGTAGGTGGGCCTGGCGTCCAGGGAGTCGATGGCGATCAGGTCGCCGGGCGCCACCGAGACGTCCTCGCGCAGCCGGTCCTTCTGGTTGGGCTTGTCGCCGAGCACCGCGTCGAAGGAAGCCATCGCGATGGGGACCAGGTCCGGGTGGGCGACCCAGGAGCCGTCGAAGCCGTCCCCGGCCTCGCGGTCCTTGTCCGCCTTGACCTTCTCGAAGGCGACCTTGTTGACCTCGGGGTCCTTGCGGGAGGGGATGAAGGCGGCCATGCCGCCGATGGCATGGGCGCCGCGCTTGTGGCAGGTGCGCACCAGTAGTTCGGTGTACGCGCGCATGAACGGGGCTGTCATCGTGACCGCGTTGCGGTCCGGAAGGACGAACTTCGCACCGCCGTCACGGAAGTTCTTGACGATGGAGAAGAGATAGTCCCAGCGGCCAGCGTTGAGGCCCGCGGCGTGGTCGCGGAGCTCGTAGAGGATCTCCTCCATCTCGTAGGCGGCCGTGATCGTCTCGATCAGCACGGTGGCGCGGACGGTGCCCTGCGGGATGCCGACGTAGTCCTGTGCGAAGACGAAGATCTCGTTCCAGAGGCGGGCCTCGAGGTGGGACTCGGTCTTGGGGAGGTAGAAGTACGGGCCCCTGCCGAGGTCGATCAGCCGCTTGGCGTTGTGGAAGAAGTACAGACCGAAGTCCACCAGCCCACCCGGCACCGGGCGGCCGTCGACGCGCACATGGCGCTCATCGAGGTGCCAGCCGCGGGGGCGCATGACGACGGTGGCGAGCTCGTCGGCGGGTCGCAGGGCGTACGACTTGCCGCTGCCGGGGTCCGTGAAGTCGATCCGGCGCTCGTAGGCGTCGATCAGATTGAGCTGACCCAGGATCACGTTCTCCCAGGTCGGCGCGGAAGCGTCCTCGAAGTCGGCGAGCCAGACGCGGGCGCCCGAGTTCAGGGCGTTGATGGTCATCTTGCGGTCGGTGGGACCGGTGATCTCGACCCTGCGGTCGTTGAGCGAGGCCGGTGCCGGTGCCACCTTCCAGCTCTCGTCCGCGCGGATCCCGGCGGTCTCCGCAAGGAAGTCGAGCGTGCTGGTCCGGGCGATCTCGGCGCGCCGCTCGGCGCGGCGGGCGAGAAGCTCGTCACGTCGGGGAGTGAACCGGCGGTGCAGCTCGGCGACGAAGGCGAGTGCCGCTTCGGTCAGCACCTCCTCCTGCCGGGGCAGCGGCTCGGCGTCGACGGTGGCCGGCGAGGACGGCGCTGGTGCGGACATGAGTGGTCACTTCCTTCAGCGAGCTCGGCAAGGCACTCGGTGCCAGGGCTTGGTGCTGCGCTCTCCGGACCCGTTCGGGGCGGAGAATGCTTCTGAACAGTGGATAGTAGTTACCGCATGGTGGAAGTTCAATGTTTTGTTGATGTCGAGATTCTCCGGGTCGACACAACGCGGCGCTCGGTGCCACCTCGCTCACTCCAGGTGCCCCAGGTCCTCCGGAGTGTCGATGTCATACGGCTCGGCCACATCCGCGCACTCCACGAGGGTGATCTCCGCCTCGTGCGCCCTCAGGTACTCCCGGGCCCCGCGGTCGCCCGCGGCGCTCGCGGCCACCGTCTCCAAGCGGGAGGACCCGAAGAGCACCGGATGGCCGCGCCGCCCCTCGTACGCCGCCGACACCAGCGCCGACTCGAGTGCCGGCGGGGAGCCACCCGCGGCGACCACCCGGGCGACCGCCGCCGCGCCGATGCCCGGCTGGTCCACCAGTGAGACGAGGACCGCGTCCGGCGGCTCCCCGCCCGCCGCTGCCAGGGCGGCGAGTCCGACGCGCAGCGAGGAGCCCATCCCCTCCTCCCAGTCCGCGTTGACGGAGACGCCGCAGCCCGGCAGATCGGCCTCCCGCAGCACCTGATCGGCAGCCGCGCCCAGCACCACATGCACGGAGCGGCAGCCCCCCGCGCGCAGCACGCGCACCGCGTTCTCCACCAGGGGACGTCCCCGGTACTCCAACAGCGCCTTGGGCCGGCCACCGAGCCGCCGTCCGCCTCCGGCGGCCAGTACCAGTCCCGCGACCTGCGGTTTCTGTGAGGTGTGAACCATGCTCCTTGCTTACCCCATCAAAGGCCCGGATGGCGGGGCGACGCTTCGGCGGCGTTGCATAAGGTGCCCCTCAGGTAACGGAGTTCACCTTTCAGCCCCGAACCGGGCCCCAGTGACCACGGCTCGCTCGACCTCGCCCGTGCGGCGCAGGGCGCTCGACGTGGACACATCGGGCTGAAACTGGTCCTTCCGAGTGGCGAAGCCGGCGTTCCATGGCGTTGACTTGCCCGCGTCCCAAGACGTCTGTCCACCGTCCGGCGGGTCACAGGCCGGGCGCCGGGAGGTGCGAGGGGGAGTGCGGTGCTGCGGAGCGTGAGGCAGACGCGAGTCACCGGGAGCGGTGCGGATCCAAGGGTGGCGGAGCTCGGCTCCGCTGTCTCCCGGCTGCGCCGCGAGCTTGCCGGGTATCCGGTCGAATTCACCGATCGGGCCATCGCGGAGGACGAACTCGCCGCGATGGCCGCGATGGCCGCGACGGCGGACGGAGCGCTGCCGGAGATCCGGCGGCTGCGTCGCTCGCTGCTCCTCGTCGTCGGCTCGCTCGGCTCGGTGAGCGCGCTCGCGACCGGCCTCAGCGGGGTGCGCCGGGCGGTGGAGCTTTTCGGTGAGTCCATCAGCGAGCTGTGTGGCGACAGGAACGGCGACCTCGGCGGGGGGCCGCGCGGCGGCGGCCTTGCCGGGGGTTCGTACGGGAGCGGCGCGTGCGAGGGTGGGGAATCGTACGAAAGTGGCGCGTGCGGTGGCGGTGCCGATCGCGCCGGCCCCCACGGCAGCGGTGGGGTCGGCGATCCCGCGCACTGACCAAAGTCACGCCCCGCGTAACAGGGCCGGGGCCGTGCGCTGGGCCGGTCGCCGCCCCCGAACCCGAGGTTCCCCCGAATTCGCACGGTAGCGATCCGGGCGCGAAGAGTAGCGGAAATGGCCTGAACCCCGCTTGAGTCGGCCTTGCCGGGGCAAAAGACTTCTGCTGTGCCTGAGATGGACGGCGTTCACACGGGGGCCACGGCACACCCATCGCGTTCGCAAGGCAAGGAGAAGTCGGCATGCCCGACGGCATCGCCCGTGGCACCGGACACCCGATCACCCTGACCGACGGCACCACCACCCGCACCAGGGAGATGACCCCCGCCGATCTCGCGCCCGTTCAGGCGCTCCACCGGCGCTGCTCGCCCGACAGCCGGGCCCGGCGCTATCACACCGGAAAACCCGAACTATCCCGTGCCGGCTGGCGGTTGCTTTGTGATCCGAGGCGGGGTACCACTCTCGTCACCACTCCGGCCCAGCACGTCGACCACATCATCGCCATGACCAGCGTCATGCGCACCGACCGGCAGGGCGTGGGGGAGCTGGCTGTACTGGTCGAGGACACCTGGCAGTTCAGGGGCCTTGGTACCGCCCTGGCCGCCCATGCCGCCGAAGTGGCCCGCAGCCAGGGGCATCACACGCTGACGGCCACCGTCGCCGTCGACAACGCGCCGATGCTGCATGTGCTGGGAAGCCTTGACGCACCGCCCGCCCTCGAGTCGAACGGACCGGTCATCGATGTCCGGATCCCCTTATGTGGCTGATGAGGGGGAAGCACCAGGCGGCTGCCGCCGCCAGCGCGGCGGCCGCCATCAGGGCGACCATCGGCGCCTCGGGCCGCCAGCCGAGCGTCAACCGAGTCCCGAGCCAGGTCGTCCCGATGGCGATCGCCTCCGGAGCGAAGATCGGCACCCGCGCCGCGACGGCCCGCAGCAGTGCGGCCGACAGCAGCCCGATCACGGTCCAGGCCGCGAGGTAGGGCAGCAGCGGCCCGGGCGCGGTGCTGGGCAGGCCGTACTCCTCAGGGCCGATACGGAATCGGCCACTCGACCAGCCGAGCAGCACACCGATCGGCGCCATGGCCACCACCCACAGAGCATGGCGCCACAGCGGTCCGGGCCTGACCGTCTCCTCGTCGGCGTCGTCCATGTGGTACCCGTGGGGATTCAGTTCTTCGATCACGGACGGAAGGACGCCCCCGGCCCGCGCGGGGTTGCCAACCCGTAGGCTGGGAAGCGATGTCCAACACTCCTGAGCGCCCCACCCTGCGCGAACTCGCCGTCCAGGCCCTGTCCTCCGTCGAGCGCGGCTATGACCTGCTTGCGCCGAAGTTCGACGCGACTTCCTTCCGTACGCCTGAGCGTGTCCTCGACGAGGTACTCCGGGCACTTCGGCCACTCGGCCCGTTCCGGCACGGGCTCGATGTCTGCTGCGGCACGGGAGCGGGCGTGCGGGTGCTGGGGGAGGTGTGCGACGGGCGGGTCGTCGGCGTCGACTTCAGTACGGGCATGCTGTCCGAGGCCCGGAGCGACTTCCCCGCGGCGGACTGGGTACGGGCCGATGTGCGGGCCATGCCGTTCGCACCGGCCTTCGATCTGGCCATGAGCTTCGGGGCGTTCGGGCACTTCCTGCCCAGTGAGCGGCCGCGGCTGTTCACCCAGGTGCACTCGACGCTGCGGCCCGGCGGCGTGTTCGCCTTCCCGATCGGGGCGCCCGCACGGCCGGGTAGCCGGCCGTACTGGGCGATGCTCGGTTTCGACGCGGCAATGCGGGTGCGCAACGCGGTGTGGTGGCCTCGGTTCGTGATGTACTACCGCACCTTTCCACTCGGCGGGGTGCTGGAAGACCTCGCCCGGGTCGGGTTCGACGTGGAGCTGCGCCCGCTGACCGGACTGGGGCGGCGGGACGACGGGAGTCCGCGCGCCGCGCTCGTGGTGGCGCGCAAGCGCTGAGCGCCGCCGGGCTGTTGGGTACCGCCTGGGCCCGCTGGGTTCCCTGGAGCGGTGTTGGGCATGCCTGGCCTGCTGGAGCGCGTTGGGCGCGCCGGATCCCCGAGTGCGTCGGATCCACCGGGTCCACCGCAGGGCGCGTCGGGTCGTTGGGCGGTGCTCGGGCCCGCTGCGCGTGGGGGAGTGTCGTCCATCCGCCGAGTGCCTGCGGACCCTCCGCGCGCGCCGGGCAGGGACGGGACCTGCTGGAGCGGCCGGAACCGCCGACCCGCTGGGGGTCAGCCCTGCGATGGCGCCGACGTGCTCGCGAGGGCCTCGGACAGCTCCCGCGCGACCGTCTGGAGCACCGGGACGATCCGTTCCGTGGCCACGTCGGTCACGCGCCCCGCGGGGCCCGAGATCGAGATCGCGGCGGCCGTCGGCGAATCGGGCACCGAGACGGCGAGGCAGCGCACCCCGATCTCCTGCTCGTTGTCATCCACCGCGTAGCCGGTGCTGCGGACCAGCTCCAGGGCGGCCAGAAAGGCATCCGGCGTGGTGATGGTCTTGTCGGTGGCCGCCGGCATCCCGGTCCTGGCCAGCAGGGCCCGTACCTCCTCCGGTGGAGTGTGGGCGAGCAGCGCCTTGCCCACACCGGTGGAGTGCGGCAGGACCCGCCGGCCGACCTCGGTGAACATCCGCATGGAATGCTTCGACGGGACCTGCGCGACGTACACGATCTCGTCCCCGTCGAGCAGCGCCATGTTGGCCGTCTCGCCCGTCTCCTCGACCAGCCGGGCGAGATAGGGGCGGGCCCAGGTGCCGAGCAGTCGCGAGGCCGACTCGCCGAGCCGGATGAGCCGGGGACCGAGGGCATAGCGCCGGTTCGGTTGCTGGCGTACGTAGCCGCAGGCGACGAGGGTGCGCATCAGCCGGTGGATGGTAGGCAGCGGGAGCCCGCTACTTGCGGAGAGTTCGCTCAGTCCGACCTCGCCACCGGCGTCGGCCATCCGCTCCAGCAGGTCGAAGGCGCGCTCCAGTGACTGGACGCCGCCGCCACCGTTGCTCGTGGCGGGCTTGGCCGCACCGGCGGCGGCCGAGGTGCTGCTGGAGCTGGACGTCGGCACGGCGGCGGTCCTTTCAGACGGGCAGATGTGCTGTCAGCCTATCGGGCTGTCTGGCGACCTTGCTTTTGCTTTACGGAATCCTATTTCCGCTGGTCGGAAGTTTCAAGACGCGGCATGCCGCAGGCCGGGCCTTGACGGGGTGGAGTCCTGGGTGAAGACTTCTTCAACAGATCGTTGAATTTTTCGCTCTGCGTAGGAGGCGTGGGATGGCCGGTGTGCACCTGGTGGTGCGTTCGACACGCGTCGTCACTCCCGAGGGGACCCGAGCCGCGTCCATCGCCGTGCGCGGCGAGGAGATCGCCGCCGTGCTGCCGTACGACGCCGAGATCCCGGCCGGTGCGCGCCTTGAGGACTTCGGGGACGATGTCGTACTCCCCGGCCTCGTCGACACGCACGTCCATGTGAACGACCCCGGCCGTACCGAGTGGGAGGGCTTCTGGACGGCCACCCGGGCCGCCGCCGCGGGCGGTATCACCACCCTGGTGGACATGCCGCTCAACTCCCTTCCGCCCACCACCACCGTCGATCACCTGCGGATCAAGCAGCGTACGGCAGAACCCAAGGTCCATGTGGACACCGGTTTCTGGGGCGGGGCCATTCCCGAGAACACCGCCGATCTACGCCCCCTGCACGACGCCGGTGTCTTCGGCTTCAAATGCTTCCTCTCCCCGTCGGGCGTCGAGGAGTTCCCCGAGCTCGACCAGAAGCAGCTCGCCCGCTCCCTGGCCGTGATCGCGGGCTTCGGCGGACTGCTGATCGTGCACGCCGAGGACCCGCACCACCTCGCGGCCGCCCCGCAGTGCAGCGGACCCGCGTACGCCGGCTTCCTCGCCTCCCGCCCGCGCGACGCCGAGAACACCGCGATCGGGCTGCTGATCGAGCAGGCCCGGCGGCTGGATGCCCGCGTCCATGTCCTGCACCTGTCATCCGGTGACGCACTGCCGTTGATCGCGAAAGCCAAGGCGGACGGCGTGCGGATCACCGTCGAGTCCTGCCCCCACTTCCTCAGCCTCACCGCGGAGGAAGTCCCCGACGGGGCAACCGAGTTCAAGTGCTGCCCGCCCATCCGCGAGGCCGCGAACCAGGACGTGCTCTGGCAGGGGCTCGCCGACGGGACGATCGACTGCGTCGTCTCCGACCACTCGCCCTGCACCACCGACCTGAAGACACCCGACTTCGGCTCCGCCTGGGGCGGAATCTCCTCACTCCAGCTCGGCCTCCCCGCCATCTGGACCGAGGCCCGCAGGCGCGGCCACAGCCTGGAGGACGTGGCGCGCTGGATGTCCTCCGCGCCCGCACGGCTCGCCGGCCTCGACCGCAAGGGCGCCATCGAGCCGGGCCGCGACGCCGATTTCGCCGTGATCGCACCCGATGAGACCTTCACCGTCGACCCCGCTGAACTCCACCACCGCAACCAGGTCACCGCCTACGCGGGCAAGACTCTGCACGGTGTCGTGAGGTCGACATGGCTGCGCGGGGCGCGGATCGTGGAGAACGGAACCCTCGCCGAGCCGTCCGGCCGGCTGATCGAAAGGAGCACCTGAGACAGTGGCGATACCGTCCTACACCGGCGATGCGAACCCCTACGGCGGCGGAGACCCGTACGCCGACTACCGTACGCCCGGCCCGTCGGGCTTCCCGTTCAGCCAGTACGCCGACCTCGCCGACCGCGGTCTCGGCGCGGGCGTCATCGCCGCCAACGACGAGTTCTTCGCCGAACGCGAGAATCTGCTCAAGCCGGGAGCCGCCGAGTTCGACCCGGAGCACTTCGGCCACAAGGGCAAGATCATGGACGGCTGGGAGACCCGCCGCCGCCGCGGCACCGGCGCCGACGAGCCGCACCCCACCGACACCGACCACGACTGGGCCCTGATCCGGCTCGGAGCTCCCGGCGTGGTCCGCGGCATCGTGGTGGACACCGCCCACTTCCGGGGCAACTACCCGCAGTCGGTGTCCGTCGAGGCGGCCTGCGTGCCCGGCTCGCCCTCCCCGGAGACCCTACTCGGCGACGACATCACCTGGACCACCCTCGTTCCGCGCACCCCCGTCGGCGGCCACGCGGCCAACGGCTTCACCGTCGACGTCGAACAGCGCTTCACCCATCTGCGCCTCAACCAGCATCCGGACGGCGGCGTCGCCCGGCTGCGGGTGTACGGAGAGGTCGCACCGGACCCCGAGTGGCTCCGCATACTCGGCACGTTCGACGTCGTGGCGCTGGAGAACGGCGGCCGGGTCGAGGACGCGTCCGACCGCTTCTACTCCCCGGCCACCAACACCATCCAGCCAGGCAGGTCCCGGAAGATGGACGACGGCTGGGAGACCCGACGGCGCCGCGACAAGGGCAACGACTGGATCCGCTACCGGCTGGTGGAGCAGTCCGAGATCCGCGCGGTCGAGATCGACACCGCCTACCTCAAGGGCAACAGCGCGGGCTGGGCCGAACTCTCGGTACGCGACGGTGAGACAGGCGAGTGGACCAAGGTGCTGCCGCGCACCCGCCTCCAGCCCGACACCAACCACCGTTTCGCGCTGGACACCCCGGCCGTCGGCACGCATGTGCGTATCGACATCTTCCCGGACGGCGGAATCTCCCGGCTGCGACTGTTCGGCTCCCTCACTGCCCAGGGCGCGACCGCCCTGGCCGCCCGCCACGAGGAACTCGGCGGCGCGGGCTGACCCCGCGAGGAACCGGCGAAGCCGGCCGACGCCGCCGAACCCACGCGGGCACGTCGCCCGGGGTCAGTCCCCGAGCCGCTCGTCCCGGATCCTGATCCACTCCAGGGCGGACCGGATCCCGTCCTCCAAGGACAGCTCGGACGTCCACCCGAGGAGCCGTTCGGCCCGGTCGCTCGCCGTGTAGCCACCGGCCACGTCACCGGGCCGCCGTTCCGCGTCGACCGTCACGAGCGGAGTGCCGACAACACGGTTGAAGGCTTCGCACAGCTCCCGCACGGTGGTGCCGGAGCCGGTGCCCAGGTTGATCGCCATCGAGCGCTCCGACCCCGTCAGAAGGGAGTCGAAGCGCTCGATCGCGGCGACATGGGCTGCAGCGAGGTCCCAGACATGTACATAGTCCCGGATCCCCGTGCCATCGCGCGTCGGGTAGTCCGTACCCGTGATCTGGAACGCCGTGCCCTGCTCATGCGCCTCAAGCAGCTTGCCCAGAGCGTGGCTGGGCCGCTTGAGCTGAAGTCCGGTGCGCATCTTCGGGTCGGCGCCGACCGGATTGAAGTACCGCAGGCTGAGTACGCGCAGCTGCCCGGCGGCGGCCATGTCCGCGAACATCTCCTCGCACACCGCCTTGGTCCGCGCGTATGGACTCTGCGGGCGCAGCGGGGAGTTCTCATCGACGGGCGAGCCGTCCTCGGCCTGGTAGACGGACGCCGACGAGCTGAAGATCAGCCGGTCGCAGCCGTTCCTGCGCAGATGGCGCACGAAGTCGAGGCTCTTCCCCACGTTCGCCTCGTAGTAGCCGATGGGGTCCGCGACCGAGTCCGGGACCACGATCAGAGCCGCGCAGTGCACGACGGCGGAGATATCCGGGTGCTCGGCGAAGATCCGGTCGATCAGCGCACCGTCGCTGATGTCGCCCTCGTAGGAGATCCGGCCGTCCATGAACTCGCGGCGGCCGGTGACCAGTCCGTCCAGGATCACCGGGGTGATCCCCGCGTCCAGGCAGGCGGAAGCCACGGTGCTTCCGATGTAGCCGGCCCCACCGGCGATGAGAACACGCACGAGCTCTCCTTCACTTCTGGCGATCCGTCATCGTAGCCATGCGCGGAGTGCGCCGGCTGCCCGTCACCTGGTGACGGGCGGCAGCAGGCGGTACCCGGGTCTCACAGCCCCGGGATCTCCGCCATCGGTACCGGTCTGCGCTCCCGCCGTGACAGCTCGCATGCCTCGGCGATGCGCAGCGCCTCCAGGGCCTCCCGGCCGTCGCACGGGTTGTCGAGCCCGCCGAGGGCGACCTGGATGAACGTCGCCAACTCGGCCTCGTAGGCCGGGGCGAAGCGCTCAAGGAAGCCCGTCCAGGGCTTGTCGGCGGCCGGTGGGCCCTTGGGCTCCGTGGAGGAGATCGGCGTACGGTCGTCCAGGCCCACCACGACCGTGTCGGACTCCCCGCACAGTTCCATGCGTACGTCGTAGCCCGCGCCGTTGCAGCGTGTGGCAGTGGCGGAGACGAGGGTGCCGTCGTCCAGGGTCAGCACCGCGGCCGCGGTGTCCACATCGCCTGCCGCGCGGAACATGGGGTCCCCGGCGTCCGAACCCGTGGCGTACACCTCCACGACCTCACGGCCCGTGATCCAGCGCAGGATGTCGAAATCGTGGATCAGGCAGTCGCGGTAGAGCCCACCGGACAGCGGAAGGTATTCGGCGGGCGGCGGCGCCGGGTCCGCGGTGATCGCCCGGATGGTGTGCAGCCGACCGAGCTCGCCCGAACGCACGAGGTCACGGGCTTTGCCGAAGCCCGCGTCGAAGCGGCGCATGAAGCCGAGCTGGAGCACGGTGCCCGCGTCGGCCACCTCGCGCAGCGCGCCCAGGGTTCCGGCCAGGTCCACCGCGATCGGTTTCTCGCAGAAGGCGGGCAGCCCCGCGCGGGCGGCCCGGCCGATCAGATCGGCGTGGGAGGCGGTGGCGGATGCGATCACGACGGCGTCGACGCCCCACTTGAAGATCTCGTCCACGGAGGGCGCCGCGGTGGCGCCGATCCGGGTGGCGACCGCGCGCGCCCGCTGGGCGTCGGTGTCCGCGACCACCAGGGCGCCGACCTCGCGATGACGGCTGAGGACGCCCGCATGGAACGTTCCGATACGTCCGGTTCCGATGAGTCCGATGCGCATGGCCCCAAGGTGGGGCCGCCTCGGAGCCATGTCAAGCATTTGTCCTGACAATCGAACTGCACAACTTCCCGTCAATAGGACGTACGACTACGCTCGCAGCGTGCCCAAGCAGCCCCGAGAGCCCAGAGATCCCCGAGAATCGCCGGACGCGACGACGGGCGCGGCCACGGCGCTCCGGCTGGGGGTGGATCGCAGCAGCCCGGTCCCTCTCTACTTCCAGCTGTCCCAGCAGCTCGAAGCGGCCATCGAGCACGGCACGCTCACCCCCGGCAGCCTGCTGGGCAACGAGATAGAGCTCGCGGGCCGGCTCGGTCTCTCCCGGCCCACCGTTCGCCAGGCCATCCAGTCGCTCGTCGACAAGGGGCTGCTGGTGCGCCGCCGGGGTGTGGGCACCCAGGTGGTCCACAGCCAGGTCAGACGGCCGCTGGAGCTGAGCAGCCTTTACGACGACCTTGAGGCGGCCGGTCAGAGTCCGGCCACGACCGTGCTCCGCAACACCCTCGAACCAGCCCCCGCGGAGGTCGCCGCCGCCCTCGGTGTACCGGAGGGGAGCGAGGTGCACCTGGTGGAGCGGCTGCGGTACGCGCACGGGGAACCCATGGCACATCTGCGAAACCACCTTCCGGCCGGGCTGCTGCCACTCGACACCGACCGGCTCGAAGCCACCGGCCTCTACCGGATGATGCGCGCGGCGGGGATCACCCTCCACAGCGCCCGCCAGTCCGTCGGTGCCCGGGCCGCCACCGCCGACGAGGCCGGTCAGCTCGCCGAGGAGCCCGGTGCGCCGCTGCTGACCATGCGGCGCACCACGTACGACGACACCGGACGCGCGGTCGAGTTCGGCTCGCATGTGTACAGGGCGTCGCGCTACGCCTTCGATTTCCAGCTTCTGGTGCGCCCATAGGTTCGATCCGGGGCCTCCAGGGATACAGATCCACCTGGAGTGCGGAACCGAGGCCACAAGCGGAACGAGAGGTGCGCGGCGTCGTGACAAACGCGGCAGAGGCGACAGGGGCGGCGAGGCCGGGTGGACCGCCGAGGGCTCGCACAGGGGTGCGCCGCGTGCTCGGCGCGGTGCTGATGGCCGCGGTGCTCGGCATATCACTCGCGGGATGCAGCGCGACCGGCGGCAAGCGAGCCGAGGACGCGGTCAAGAAGGGGTTGGCCGATGGCCACGCCGCAGTCGACACCCCCCGCTGGACCTTCGCCATGGTCACCCACGCCGGAGCGGGTGACACCTTCTGGGACATCGTCCAGAACGGCGCCAAGCAGGCCGCCGTCAAGGACAACATCAACTTCCTCTACGCCAACAGCGACCAGGGACAGGAGCAGGCGCAGCTGGTCGACTCCTACACCGACAAGAAGGTCGACGGCCTGATCGTCACCCTCGCCAAGCCGGAAGCGATGAAGGCCGCTGTCGCCAGGGCCGTCAAGGCCGGCATCCCGGTGATCACCGTGAACTCCGGCGCCGAGCAGTCCAAGGCCTACGGTGCGATCACCCATATCGGTCAGGACGAGACCATCGCCGGCGAGGCGGTCGGCGACGAGCTGAACAAGCGCGGCCGGAAGAAGGCCCTGTGCGTGGTGCACGAGCAGGGCAACGTCGGCCTTGAACAGCGCTGCGCCGGAGCGATGAAGACCTTCGGCGGCACCATGCAGAAGCTCTATGTGGACGGCACCGACATGCCCGATGTCGAGGCGTCGATCGAGGCCAAGCTCCAGGCCGACAAGTCCATCGACGCGGTGGTCACACTGGGCGCCCCCTTCGCCGCCACCGCGGTCCAGGCCAAGGAGTCCGCGGACAGCAAGGCCGAGATCGACACCTTCGATCTGAACGCCCAGGTCGCCACCGAGCTCCAGGAAGGGAAGGTCGGCTTCGCCGTGGACCAGCAGCCGTACCTCCAGGGCTACGAGGCCGTCGACCTGCTGTGGCTCTACCGCTACAACGCCGATGTGCTCGGCGGCGGCCGGCCCGTGCTCACCGGACCGCAGATCATCACCCGTGCGGACGCCGCCGAACTGAAGGCCTATGCCGAGCGGGGGACCCGATGACCGCGACCGCGCCACCCGGCCGGGAGCGGCCCCGCGAGCCCGGTGCCGGCGCGACCGACGAACGCCTGCTGCACAAGTCGACGCTGAAGAAGCTGCTCGGCAGACCCGAGCTCGGTGCCGTGGTGGGCGCCATCGCCGTCTTCCTCTTCTTCTCCGTCGTCGCGAGCGGCTTCCTGCAGGCCTCCAGCTTCGGCACGGTGCTCTACGCGTCCTCGGTCATCGGCATCATGGCCGTGCCCGTCGCGCTGCTGATGATCGGCGGCGAGTTCGACCTCTCGGCCGGTGTGCTGGTGACCAGCTCCGCGCTGGTCTCCTCGATGTTCTCGTACCAGATGACGGCGAACGTCTGGGTGGGTGTGCTGGTGTCACTGCTGGTCACCCTGGGCATCGGGGTGTTCAACGGGCTGATGCTGACCCGCACCAAGCTGCCCAGCTTCATCATCACGCTCGGTACGTTCCTGATGCTCAGCGGTCTCAATCTCGGCTTCACCCAGCTGATCAGCGGCACGGTGTCCACCCAGTCGATCGCCGACATGGAGGGCTTCGGGTCCGCCAGTGTGCTGTTCGCCTCGCAGCTCACCATCGGCGATACCGAACTCAACGTCACCATCCTGTGGTGGTTCGCCCTGGTAGCCGTCGCCACCTGGATCCTGCTGCGCACCCGCTTCGGCAACTGGATCTTCGCCGTCGGAGGCGGCGCCCACGCCGCCCGCGCGGTCGGCGTGCCCGTCGGTAGGACCAAGATCCTCCTGTACATGGGCGTGGCGTTCTGCGCCTGGATCTCAGGACAGAACCTGCTGTTCTCCTTCGATGTCGTGCAGTCCGGCGAAGGCGTGGGCAATGAGCTGATCTACATCATCGCGGCCGTGATCGGCGGCTGCCTGCTCACCGGCGGCTACGGCTCGGCGATCGGCGCGGCGGTGGGCGCCTTCATCTTCGGCATGACCAGCAAGGGCATCGTGTACGCGGAGTGGGACCCGAACTGGTTCACGTTCTTCCTCGGAGCGATGCTGCTCCTGGCGACCCTGCTCAACGCCTGGGTCCGCAAGCGCGCGGAGGCCACCGCATGACCGACCGGAACGCCCTCGTCGAACTCGACAACGTCAGCAAGTACTACGGGAACATCCGCGCCCTCGAAGACGTCTCGCTGGAGGTACACGCGGGCGAGATCAGTTGCGTGCTCGGCGACAACGGCGCCGGGAAGTCCACCCTGATCAAGATCATCGCCGGCCTGCACCGGCATGACACCGGGACCTTCGCGATCGAGGGCGAGGAGACCACCCTCGGCTCCCCGCGCGAGGCGCTCGACCGGGGTATCGCCACCGTCTACCAGGACCTCGCCGTCGTCCCGCTGATGCCGGTCTGGCGCAACTTCTTCCTGGGCTCCGAGCCGACCACGGGCAGCGGCCCGTTCAGGCGCCTCGACGTGCGGCGGATGCGCGAGACGACCAGCGCCGAACTACGGCGCATGGGCATCGACCTGCGCGATGTGGACCAGCCCATCGGCACGCTGTCCGGGGGCGAGCGGCAGTGCGTCGCAATCGCCAGGGCCGTCTACTTCGGGGCCAAGGTGCTGGTCCTGGACGAGCCCACGGCCGCACTCGGCGTCAAGCAGTCCGGAGTCGTGCTCAAGTACGTGGCCGCCGCGCGGGACGCCGGCCTCGGCGTCGTACTGATCACCCACAACCCGCACCACGCCTATCTCGTCGGCGACCGGTTCGTACTGCTCAAGCGCGGCACGATGGTGGGCAGCTACGGCAAGCCGGAGATCACGCTGGACGAGCTCACCCGACAGATGGCGGGCGGCAGCGAACTCGAAGACCTCCGTCACGAACTCGAGCGCGCCCCCGCGCCCAGGCATCTGGGCGGGCACCCGGACCGGTGACGCGGTCAGCCCTCGCTACCGGGCGCGGCTGGGCTCCGGTGTGCCCAGCCGCCGGGCCAGCCAGGGCTCGCGGGCCAGCACCGCTCCTGCCGTGATGCCCAGGGCGATGGCCACGCACAGCACGATCAGCCAGGACAGCAGCGTGAACACCGGCCCCAGCGCCCCGTACTCGGACAGGCTCCGGTTCAGCGCCCGGGGCATGTAGAACCTGCTGGTGATCGACAGCACCGTGGTGACGGCTCCGGTCAGCACCGCCCCCGGCAGCAGCGGACGCCAGCCGACCAGACCGCCGAGCAGGAGATGCTGCGACCACCACCAGAGCAGGATCTGGGTGAGCAGGGTGACGGGCACGGCCAGCCACAGCCCGGTGCCGAAACCCTCGCGTACGGGTGCCTGCACGATCAGCACGGCCAGCCACACGCCGATCCAGGCCACCCAGCGCCAGGGGGCGATCTTGGCGCCCGTGCGCGGGATCAGCCAGGCGCGCTTGCACAGGCGCTGCATCGCGCGACTGCACGCGGTGGCGGACAGCAGCACGATCAGCGCGCCGATGACGCCGGTGGCCTGCCGCAGACCGTCGTCCTTCGCGGACTTGTAGACATGCTCCAGTTGGGCCTGTGCCGGGCCGGTGAGCCCGAAGATCGCCTGTACTGAGTTCATGAGCTGGTCGCGCACGGCCTCGGGAGCGAACGACCCCACGACGAAGAGCAGCGGGATCGCGGTCAGGAAGCACTGTGCGGCGAGGCGCGTGGCGGAGTCGAAGATGTTCACGGCGACCATACGGGTCGTCAGCCGTGTCATCACGGGGAAGCGGGCCTCGGTCCGTGTGACGAGGGCGCGCAGGGAGGCCCCGTACGCATGGAACCGGGCCGTCCACCACGCCGGGTGGGGGAAGCCCGCAGCCCCGCGCCGCGGGGCGCTGCTTCCCGGGGGCATGGCCGCTCCTTCCCTGCTGGGTCCAGGGTGGGGGACGGGGGCGGCGACGGCATCTCGGAGATCGCGCGGCGCCGGGCGGCTCTGTTTTGCGGGAGCCCGCCACCGGGGGCGACCATGAACGAGCGGCCGACCGGACGAGCGGAGAGGGGCGTGGCATGGTCCTCGACCTGCTCCTCATCGGCTTGGCCATCACCCTCGACCCGCTGCCGATCATGGCCTTCGTGCTGGTGCTCTCCGCGCGCAAGGGCATCTGGAAGGGCCTTGTCTTCCTGCTCGCCTGGCTGGCGAGCCTGGTCGCGGTGATCGCCGCCGTGCTCCTGATGACCGGCGGGCAGCCGCCACCGCCGAGGTCCCCGCCATCGACCACGGGGCTCGCGATCAAGCTCGCCATCGGCGTCGGCCTCGTCCTGTACGGCGTCCACCGGCGGCGTCGGCACGGCTCCGGTTCGCC
The DNA here is from genome assembly GCF_042724175.1 of Streptomyces sp. NPDC127084. Classification (NCBI taxonomy): domain Bacteria; kingdom Bacillati; phylum Actinomycetota; class Actinomycetes; order Kitasatosporales; family Streptomycetaceae; genus Streptomyces; species Streptomyces sp. NPDC127084. The sequence goes on along the minus strand of NZ_JBHXFA010000019.1, from coordinate 44,843 downwards.
CCGCAGGAAGCGCGCGTCCGGTAGGGACAAGCCGCCCCTGACCACCAGACTGGACCAGGCGTCACCGTGGGCCGTGGCAGGTCTCGCCTGCTTCCTGCAACCGTGGGGCATGGTCGCCGCGGCGGCAACCGTGGTCATCGAGGCCGACCTGTCCCATTTCAGTACGTATCTGATCCTGTTCGGCTTCTGCCTTCTCGCCAGCGCGAGCCTGCTGGCCGCCGAGCTGTACATGATCTTCGCGCCCAAGGTCGCCGAGGCCCGGCTGAAGCGGCTTCGGGCCTGGCTCCAGCGACATCAGGAGCCGGCCATCGTCTTCGGCTGTCTGCTGCTCGGGCTGTGGCTGACGGGTAACAGCATCTACCAACTGACGAGCTGACCTGAGGTGCGAAGCACCCAGCCGAGTGCTGCAATGGCAAGCAGGGTGCCGTGCTCCCCGGATCGGCCGCGTCGTGGCCACCGAGCCGCCCCGGACCGCTGACGCGTTGGCAAGGAGTGGTCATGATCGATGACGTCGAAGAACTGGGGCCCGTCGACTATCTGGTCGTGGAATTCCCCGGCAACCGTATGACGGGCGAGGGCCTGCCCCTGCTCATCGATCTGGCCGACCGCCAGATCATCCGCATTCTCGACCTGTTGTTCGTGGGCAAGGAAACCGACGGAACCCTCACGGTCATGGAGCTGTCCGACATCGACGGCGATGTGGACCTGACCGTGTTCGAGGGTGTCTCGTCGGGGCTGCTCGGCCAGGACGACCTGGACGAGGCGGGCGCCGTCATCGAGCCGGGCAACTCCGCCGCCGTCCTCGTGTACGAGAACACCTGGGCCGCTCCGTTCGCCCGGGCGATGCGGCGCAGTGGCGCGCAGCTGGTGGCCGGGGGCCGGATCCCGGTACAGGCTCTGCTCGCCTCGCTGGACGCGGTCGAAGAGGGCGGCATGCCCGGCCAGGAGGCGTCAGCGGCCTGATCCCGTATCTTCCGCACCTTCGCATCCACTGGGAGATCAACATGCCAGGTCTCATCCGCGGTGTCGCCCGTACCGCCGTGATCGCGGGAACCGCCACGGCCGTTTCCAACCGTGTCTCACGACGCCAGCAGGGCCGCTGGGCCCAGCAGGGCGAACAGCAGCAGCAACAGCAACAGCAGCAGGCCGAAGCCCCGCCGACAGCGCTCACCCCCGACGACGAGCTGAGCAGCAAGATCGACAAGCTCAAGGAGCTCGGTGAGCTGAAAGCCCAGGGGCTGCTCACCGAAGAGGAGTTCGCCGTCGAGAAGCAGAAGGTCCTCGCCTGACACCTGAGCCACGACGACGCGCGTCACGCGGACACCTCGGGGGGCCGGGAAGGGACGACCCCCATGACACAGCCGCGGCCCAGGGCTGCCGCCTCCGGCGGCGGCACCCAGCCGGAGGAGGCGGACCGGCTGCGGGAGCTGCTGCGCACCCCGAGCTACCGCAAGACGCTGGTGTTCTCCGCGCTGCTCGGCATCCCCGTGTCGCTGATCGCGTTCTGGTTCCTCGTGGCGTTGCACGAGCTGGAACACCTGGTGTGGGACACCCTCCCTGAGACGCTCGGTTGGTCCATGCCGCCCTGGTGGTGGCCCCTGGTACTGCTGCCTATCGCCGGTCTCATCGTCTCCTGGGTCGTCCTCCGGCTGCCGGGCGCGGGTGGCCATATCCCGGCGTACGGGCTCCAGCCGGGCGGCGCGACCTCGCAGGCCCTCCCGGGCGTGGTCATCGCGGCGGTGGCGAGCCTGCCACTGGGCGCGACCCTGGGCCCCGAGGCACCACTGATCGCCCTGGGCGGCGGTCTCGCCCTGCTGTTCAGGGAACTCACCCGGGCGCCCACAACACCGCAGAGCATCGCCCTGCTCGGTGCGGCGGGTGCCGCGGCCGCCATCGCGGCGATCTTCGGCAACCCGGTCATCGGCGCCGTACTGCTGATGGAGGTCATCGGCGTCGGCGGCCCGCAGCTGTTCGCGATCATGCTTCCGGCGCTGCTCTCCAGCGGAGTGGGCGCGCTGGTGTTCACCGGCTTCGGCCGCTGGACCGGTCTCGACACGGCGAGTCTGCGGCTGAAACTGTCCGGCCCGTTCCCCCATCTGGACGCCGGGGATGTGCTCTGGGCGCTGCTCGTCGCCGCCGTGATCGGCGCGGTGGTGCACTACGTCTTCACGGCCGGACGGTACTTCGCCGCCCTGGTCGCCGCGCGCACCGTCCGTACGACCGTGCTGTGCGCACTGGGCGCCGGGGTCTGCGCCGCCCTGTACACGCTGCTCACGGACCGCTCACCTGCCGATGTCGCCTCGTCCGGCCAGGCCGCGATGGTGCAGCTCTCGGCGCACCCCCAGTCCTTCGGGATCGCCGTGCTGGTCGCCGTCCTGGTGTTCAAGGGCGCCGCCTACGCGCTCTGCCTCGGCAGTCTGCGGGGCGGTCCGGTGTTTCCCGCGCTGTTCTTCGGCGCGGCGGCCGGTGTGCTCGCGGCGCCCCTGCCCGGTCTGGGCTTCATCCCCGGAATGGCCGCCGGTATGGCGGCGGCTTCCGCGGCGGCGCTGCGGCTGCCGGTCAGCAGCGTGGTGCTGGTGGTGATGCTGCTTGGCAGCGTCTCGATGATCCCCGTGGTGATCCTGGCTGCCGTGGTCGCCTTCGTCGTCACGGAACTCCTGCCCGCGGGGCCGGGCGTCGCCCCCGGTGGCCCGCCACCGGCACAACCGGACCGGGCGGCCGGGGCGCGGGGAGCGGCGTGAGCACACCCGAGCGTATGAGCCAGGACGCGTTCCGGACCCTGTACGAGCGGCTGCGCGAGCAGACCCGGCAGGGCCCCGGAGACCGGCGCGGCGCGCTGAACAACCTCACACCGGACCGGATCACGGCCGCGGCGGCGGAGGTCGTCTCGGGACGCGCGGTCTCACTCGCAGCGCCGGTCGAGACCAGGACCGGACCGGACAGCCCCGAACCGGCCGTGCACCGTATGACCGGCCCCGATGCGGACGCCATCGGCTCCCCGGGCCTGGACTTCGCCCGCGACCGCTTCGCCATGAACGTGCACGGCGACTGCGACAGCCATCTCGACGCGCTCTGCCATGTCATCTACGACGGTTCGCTCTACAACGGCGTGCCCGCGTCCACCGTGACCCCGGACGGCGCCACGGCGCTCACCGTCGGTCTCGTCGCGGACGGCATCGTGGGACGCGGAGTGCTGCTGGACATCCCCCGGCTCAGAGGCGTGCCCTGGCTGGAGCCCGGTGACTGTGTGACAGCCGGTGATCTCATGGCCGCCGAGGCCGAGCAGGCTGTACGGACCGGGCCGGGAGACCTGCTGCTGGTCCGGGTCGGACACCGGCTCAGACGCCGTGAGACCGGAGCCTGGGACGTGGCGTCGGCACACGCCGGCCTCCACCCGGAGGCCGTGGAGTTCCTGGCCGAACGGCGGGTCGCGGTGCTGGGCTGCGACGGCAACAACGACACCGCGCCCAGCGCGGTGGAAGGCGTCGCCTTCCCCGTCCATGTGCTGGCCATCCACGCCATGGGCGTGCACCTGATGGACTACCTGCAGTTCGAGGAGCTCGCCCCGCTCTGTGCACGGGAGAACCGCTGGAGCTTTCTGTGCGTCGTCGCCCCGCTGCGGCTGCCCGCCGCCACCGGTTCGCCGGTGAACCCGATCGCGATTCTGTGAGGACGGTGGCCGTCATGAACTCCTTCCCCGACAACGCCGGGCACGTCGCGCCTGATGCCGACCACTACGACGTCATCGTCATCGGCACCGGAGCGGGCGGCGGCACCCTCGCCCACCGCCTCGCCCCCGCCGGAAAGCGCGTACTTCTGCTGGAGCGCGGCGACTACCTGCCACGGGAGCGCGACAACTGGGACTCGACGGCCGTCTTCGTCAAGGGCAAGTACCGCGCCCCCGAGTTCTGGTACGACAAACACGGCAGCTCATTCCCGCCCGAGGTCAACTACTACGTCGGCGGCAACACCAAGTTCTACGGCGCCGCGCTGTTCCGGCTGCGCCCCGAGGACTTCGGCGAAGTGCGCCACCACGGCGGCATCTCCCCGGCCTGGCCGATCCGCTACGAGGACCTGGAGCCGTACTACACCCAGGCCGAGCACCTGTACCTGGTCCACGGCAGACACGGCGAGGACCCGACCGAGGGCCCGGCGAGCAAGCAGTACGCCCATCCGCCCGTCGAACACGAGCCGCGTATCCAGCAGTTGAGCGACGACCTGGAGAAGCGGGGACTGCATCCCTTCCATCTGCCCATCGGCGTCAACCTGCGGCAGGACGAGCACGGCCGGGCCACCCACTCCAGCGTGTGCATCCGCTGCAACAGGGTCGACGGCTTCCCCTGCCTGGTACGCGGAAAGTCCGACGCACAGGTGATCTGCGTGGAACCCGCCCTGGAACACCCCAATGTCGAACTGGTGACCAATGCCCATGTGACGCGTCTGGAGACCGACCCGACCGGGCGCAGCGTCTCCACCGTGGTCACCACACTCGGCGACGGCACCACCGCCAGGCTGTCCGCCGATGTCGTCGTGGTCTCCTGCGGCGCGGTCAACTCGGCCGTACTGCTGCTCGCCTCCGCCAACGACCGCCATCCGGGCGGGCTCGCCAACAGCTCCGGCACCGTGGGCCGCCACTACATGCGGCACAACAACATGGCGCTGATGGCGGTGTCCAAGGAACCCAACGACACCCAGTTCCAGAAGACCCTGGCCCTGCACGACTGGTACCTGGGCGCCGACGACTGGGACTACCCGCTCGGCGGTATGCAGATGCTCGGCAAGTCCGACGCCGAACAGATCCACGGCGAGGCACCGCGCTGGGCCGGCACGGTGTCACCGGACATGCCCTTCGAGGTGCTGGCCCATCACGCCGTCGACTTCTGGCTGTGCGGCGAGGACCTGCCCGCCCCCGACAACCGGGTCACCCTGGACAGGGACGGCGGCATCCACCTCGCCCTGGACGAGAAGAACAACATCGAGGGACTGAACCGGCTGCGGAACAAACTCCAGGGCATGCTGGGCCACCTCGGTATGCACGAGCACCATCTGCTGCCGCACAGCATCTACCTGCACAAGGGCATGCCCATCGGCGCGACCGCCCACCAGGCCGGCACGGTGCGCTTCGGCCACGACCCCGGCAGCTCCGCCCTGGACACCGACTGCAAGGCACACGACCTGGACAACCTCTACGTCGTGGACACGAGCTTCTTCCCGAGCATCGGCGCCGTCAACCCGTCCCTGACGGCCATGGCCAACGCCCTCCGGGTCGGCGACCACATCATCGAGCGCCTGCGCGGTTGAGCCGCCCGGGGGAAGATCGGTCATCCAACGGCGCAACGGGCAGTGCGCCCCAGGCTCCTGACGGGCACCCCGGTGCTTCCGTGACGTGACGCGTGCCCGCGCCGCGCGGCGGACGGCGGGACCGGAGGGACGTACCAGGGAGGCAGCGTGGATTCCCATGCCAGTGCGGCACCGCAGACGGTCGCACCTCTGCTGAAGGGGCAGAAGGCGCTGGTCACCGGAGCGAACTCGGGCATCGGCAAGGCCACCGCCCTCGCACTGGGCCGCGCGGGCGCCGACGTGGTCGTGAACTATGTGGCGGGCCGGGAGGCAGCGGAAGAGGTGGTCGCGCAGATCAACGCGCAGGGCTCGCGCGCCGCCGCCTACGAGGCAGATGTCTCCCAAGAGGCCCAGGTCACGGCCATGATGGACCGGATGGTCGAGGAGTTCGGCACCATCGACATCCTGGTCGCCAACGCCGGACTGCAGCGCGACGCCGCCTTCACCGAGATGACGCTCGCGCAGTGGCAGAAGGTCATCGACGTCAATCTGACCGGCCAGTTCCTGTGCGCACGTGAGGCCACCAAGGAGTTCCTGCGGCGCGGAGTGGTCCCCGCGGTGTCACGTTCCGCCGGGAAGATCATCTGTATGAGCTCGGTGCACCAGATCATCCCCTGGGCCGGACACGTCAACTACGCCTCGTCCAAGGGCGGCGTACAGATGATGATGGAGACCCTGGCCCAGGAGCTGGCACCGAAGAAGATCCGGGTCAACGCCGTCGCCCCCGGCGCGATCAAGACGCCGATCAACACCGACGCCTGGGACACCCCCGCGGCCGAGCAGGACCTGCTGAAGCTCATCCCGTACGGACGGGTCGGCGAACCCGAGGACATCGCCCACGCGGCCGTCGCCCTCGCATCCGACCTCCTGGACTACGTGGTGGGCACCACTCTCTTCGTGGACGGGGGCATGACCCTCTTCCCCGGATTCGCCACGGGCGGATGACGTGCGCCCCCACGGGCTAGGCCGTGTCTGACGAATCCCGCCTGGCCCGCGACGTCTGGCACGCACTCCCCCTGGCTTCTCCACCTGCCTGCGGCGGGGGGAACCCCACCGCCTTGCGATTGCGTCCCCTCGGCCCCTGCGGGCCTGGGGAGGCCCCACCCCCTCGGCCCCTGCGGGCCTTGCGATCCGTCCCCTCGGCCCTTGCGGGCCTGGGGAGGCCCCACCCCCTCGGCCGTTGCGGGCCTGGGGAGGCCCCACCCCCTCGGCCCTTGCGGGCCTGGGGAGGCCCCATGCGCCAGACGCCGCGGGCCCCGCCCTCCGGGCGGACGGCGCTATCTGTCAGACACGACCTAGGCTCGACCACCGAAGGCACATATGCACTACGCGGTCCACCTGCTGGCGGACGCCCGGCTGCTGGCCGACGCGCCCGCCCAACTGCTCCCCGCCAGGGAGCTCATGGCGTTCACACTGGCCTCCCACATCATCCTGGTGCCGATGGGGGTCGCGTTTCCGCTGATCACCCTGATCATGCACTACCGGGGACTGCGCACCGGCGACGCCGTCGCGCTGCTGCTCGCCCGGCGATGGTCGGCCGTGATGGCCGTCCAGTTCGCCGTCGGCGTGGTCACCGGGACCGTGCTGTCCTTCGAGTTCGGGCTGCTCTGGCCAGGGCTGATGGGCCGCTGGGGCGATGTCTTCGGCATCGGGTTCGGAGTGGAGGCCTGGGCGTTCTTCCTCGAAGCGGTCCTCATCGCCATCTACCTTTACGGCTGGCGGAGGTTGCCCGCCCGCACCCACTTCCTGCTCGGTGTGCCGCTGCCGCTGACCGCACTGCTCGGGGCGTTCGGCATCATCGCGGCCAACTCATGGATGAACACACCCCAGGGCTTCACACTCGACGCCGAAGGCAACCCGGTCGACGTCAGTGTCTGGAAGGCCATCTTCACCCCCATGTTCGGGCCTCAGTACTGGCACTTCGTGGTGGCGATGCTCGTCACCGCCGGCTATGTCGTCGCCGGTGTGTACGCCGTCGGCTGGCTGCGCGGGCGCAGGGACCGCTACCACCGGTTGGGCTTCACCGTGCCCTTCACGGTCGCCGCGGTGTTCACGCCCGTGCAGTTCGTGCTCGGCGACTCCATCGCCCGCGCGGTGTTCCAGAAGCAGCCGGTGAAGTTCGCCGCCATGGAGATCGTCTGGGAGACGGACACCCATGTGCCGGAGTACATGTTCGGTCGGCTGCACCCCGACGGAACGGTCTCGGGGGGCATCAAGATCCCTCAACTCGACTCCATCCTCGCCGGGTTCAGCCCCTCCACCAAGGTCACCGGCCTGTCGTCGGTCCCGGCGTCCGACCGGCCCAACGCCACCCAGGCCACCATCGTCCACTGGGCCTTCGACCTCATGGTGGTCATCGGCTCGCTGCTCCTGCTGCTGGCCCTCTGGTACGCCTGGATCTGGTTCCGCAAGCGGCGGCTGCCCGCCTCACGCTGGTTCTACCGCAGTGCCGCATGCGCCGGGGTCGCCTCCGTCGTCGCGGTCGAATGCGGCTGGGTCACCACCGAGGTGGGCCGCCAGCCCTGGATCGTCTACCAGAACATGAGAGTGGCCGAGGCGGTCACCGCGACCAGATCCACCAGCCTCTGGATCATGCTCGGCCTGGTGATCGTCGTGTACGTGTTCATCTTCGGATCGTTCCTGGCCCTGCTGCTCGCGATGCGCACCCGCTGGCGCCAGGCGGACGCGGGAGCGGCCGGGGGGGGGGGGGGGCGCGGGGGGGGGGCCGGGGGGGGGGCCCCCCCGCGCCCGCCCCCCCCCGCCCGCCCCCGAGCGGGCGGC
>NZ_JBHXFA010000019.1:31918-36712 GCF_042724175.1 Streptomyces sp. NPDC127084 | reverse complement strand
TGTTTTAGTTGATCTTTTGGGTTTTGTCCGTGCCCCTGCTGCTCGCGGTGCCCCCCGGGGGGCGCCCGGGGGAGGGGGGCGCGGCGGGCCGGCCGCACACCGACGGCGAGCGACCGGAGGACTTCACCCCCTACGGCCCCCGGCCCGAACCGCGCGCCCATGGCACTCCGGCAGGACACGGCACAGGGCCGGGCGCCGGCCCGGGCTCCGGACGAGGCGGCACCCCATGACGATCGCCGACATCATCGCCGTCGTCCTGCTGCTCGCGGTCGCCGCCTACGCCTGTGCGGGCGGCACCGACTACGGCGCCGGATTCTGGGACCTGGTCGCCGGTGGCGCGGAGCGCGGCAAACGGCCCCGTTCGCTGATCGACCACGCCATGGCCCCCGTCTGGGAGGTCAACAACGTCTGGCTGATCTTCATCCTGGTCATCATGTGGACAGGATTCCCGGTGCTGTTCCAGACCGTGTTCTCGGCGATGTGGCTGCCGCTGGCGCTCGCCGCCGTCGGACTCGTACTACGCGGCGCCGGATTCGCCCTGCGCAAGCCCATGCGCCGGCTGTCCCGGCGGCGCCTGTACGGGGCGGTCTTCGCGATCTCCTCGCTCCTCACCCCGTTCTTCCTCGGCGCGGCCGTCGGCGGGATCGCCTCGGGGCGGGTGGCACCGGGCACCGAGGCCTCCGCCGACGCCTGGTCCAACCCCACCTCCGTGTTCTTCGGGCTGCTCACCATCGCTGCCACCGCCTTCCTGGGCGCGGTGTTCCTGCTCTCGGACGCCAAGCGCTTCGCCGAACCCGACCTGATGGGCTACTTCAGACTCCGGGCGTGCGGCAGCCTGGCCGTCGTGGTGCTGCTCGGGGTGGCCGCGTTCGCCGTCACACGCGACGACGCACCGCACGTCTGGCACGGCCTCACCCACGGCGCGGGCCTGGTCTTCGTGGTGCTCGCCGCGGTGTGCGCGGTCGGCACCGCCGTGGAACTGGCGCGGGGCGCCACCCGCTGGACCCGTCCGGCGGCCGTCGGTCTGGTCGCGTCGGGCGTGATCGCCTGGGGACTCGCCCAGCGCCCCTATCTGATCCCCACCTCACTGACCGTACGGGACGCGGCCGGTGACCCCACCACCATGGTCTGGCTGGCCTTCATCACCCTTGGCGCCGTGATTCTGGTCTGCCCCGCCGTCGTCCTGCTGTACTGGCTGGACACCCATGGCGAGCTGGAATCACTCGGCGACGAGGATCTGCGGCAGAGCGGGGCCGGAAGCTCCGCCGACGGAGCCTGACGGGCCACGCGGGTGCTGAGCGCCGACGAGTTCCTGCTCGGTATCGCACTGACCGTGGTGCTCGCCGCGGGCTGCCAGATCCTGGCGAACCGGCTGCGTATCCCGGCGATCATCCTGCTGCTGCCGGTGGGGTTCACGGCGGGCGCGCTGACCGATGTCGTCCATCCCGACCAACTGGCCCCGCAGCAGTTCCCGTCCATCGTCTCGCTGTCGGTCGCGGTGATCCTCTACGACGCCGGCCTCAGCCTGGAAATGCGCCATCTGAAGGGCCGCACCCGCTCGGTGGTGGCCCGGCTGCTGCTGCTCGGGGTGCTGATCACCTGGGCCGCTGTGCTGGCGGTCGGCCCGGTACTGTTCGGCGTCCCGGCCGCCGTCGCCGTGATGCTGGGAGTCATCCTCGTGGTCTCGGGACCGACGGTGATCGGGCCCCTGCTGGAATACGTCCGGCCTTCCGAACAGGTGCGCCGTGTCCTCGTCTGGGAAGGCACCCTCATCGACCCGGTCGGAGGCATGCTCGGGGCGCTGGTGTTCCACTCGATCCTGGTCGGGGGCTTCCAGGTCGGCAAGGGCTTCCACATCGGCGAGTTCTTCCTCAGCGCTCTCGTCGGACTGGCCGGCGGGGCGATCGGGGCCGCGCTGCTGTGGTTCGCGCTCGGCACCCTGCGACTCGGCGAGCCCCTCGGCACACTGGTCCAACTGGCGGTCGTGGTGGGGGTGTCGGCGGTCTGCGACGTACTGCGTGATGACACGGGGCTGATCGCCGCCATCGTGACCGGGCTCGCGGTCGCCAACCTACGCGGGCTCGACATGCCCGTGCGACGCCCCTTCTTCGAGACCCTGGTCCAACTGATCATCGGCTTGCTGTTCATCTCCATCTCGGCGTCCGTCACTCCCGGTTCCCTACGGCCGGTGCTGCTCCCCGCCCTCGGCCTGATCGCGCTGCTGGTACTGGTGGTCCGGCCGCTCCTCGCGTTCCTGTCCACCTCACGGGCCGGGCTGGGCGGCGGTGAGCGCGCGTTCATCGGCTGGATGGCACCACGCGGAATCGTCGCCACGTCCACGGCGTCGGCCTTCGCCGGCAGCCTGGACGAGGCGGGTCTGCGCGGCTCGGATGTGATCCTCCCCGTCACGTTCCTCGTCGTCGTCGGCACCGTCCTGGTGTACGGGTTCACCGCGGTGCCGGTGGCCGGCCGGCTCGGTGTCTCCCGGTCCGCCAGGGCCCGCCCGCTGCTGGTGGGGGGCGAATCCTGGGCTGTCGCACTGGGCCGCTGCCTGCGCTCGGCCGGGCTCGACGTACTGATGTGGGCGGGCCCCGAAGAGCAGCGGGAGCGCATCCGCGGCGCCGGGCTCACCCTCGCCCCGGGCGAACTGCTGGCCACCGCCACGGCCCCAGGATCCCGGCTGGAGGGCGTCAGCGCGGTGTTCCTGCTGACCGATGACGACGACTTCAACGCCCTGGTCTCGGTCCTGGTCCAGGACAGCGTGGAGGAGCCGGTGCACCGCGTCGGCCCGCCGGACGACAGCACCGGCGCCGTCGCCCCGTACACCGACCGCGACATCCTCTTCGGCCCCGGGCTCCTGCGCCGCACCATCGCCGAACGCTATGAGCGAGGCGGACGCTTCGTGCTGGCCGGGCCGGGCGGTGAGCTGCCCGCGGACCACGACCTGCTGTTCGTGGTCCGTGCGGACGGCCGACTGGAACCGGCCACCGCGACACATCCGGTGCGCCCTGGCCCGGGTGACAGGGCGGTGCTGCTGGGTCCCGGCTCCTGAGACGCGCCGGAGTCGGGTCGGGTCCCCTGCCGTTGCCCCGTCAGGCGGGCCGGTCCTCCTTCAGCGCGACGAATCCCCGGCCATGCACACGCGCGAGCGGGCGGCTCCGGGCATCCTGGGCATGGTCAGAGTCCGGCTTCGGCCACACCCGGCCGGAGCAGTTCGATCAGCGGAGTGACGCCGGGCAGGCGGTCGAGGCCGAGAACCACCTCCTCCAGCGCCGCGGCGCGGTCCGGATCGATCAACGGCCGGGTCAGGGCACGGTACTTGTCGACGATCTCCGCGTTGGTGAGCTGGTTCTCGCCGACGCCGCGAGGGTGGACCACCTCGGCCTCGTGGACGGTGCCGTCGTCCAGGGAGATCCTCACCCGGGTGGCAAGCTGCTGGTCCAGCCGCTCGTCATAGGCGGGGTCGTGATGGGTCCGTGTCCGTGCGATCAGTCGCCACACATCGTCGCGGGCGGCCCGCTCGGCCGTGAACTGCTCCGGCAGACCGGCCCCGTCGAGCAGCACCACCGCCACTCCATAGGCGAGGTTCATCTGGGCGCCGATCGGCTCCAGGGGCCGGCTGGCCGTCCAGCCGCACTTCTCGTACATGCCCTGAGCGAGGTCGATCCGGATCCCGCTGATCGCGTCGGGGTCGAAGCGGTGCTCGTTTCGCAGTCGCAGCGCGGCGTCCATCGCGGCATGCATACCGCCGCAGGCGGCGTACGGCTTGACCGCGATACGGGTCGTCTCCCAGGCGTCGCCCAGATCCGCGGTGACGCGTGAGGGGTCGGGCGCCGGATCCTGGCCCTGGCTGAAGGTGGAGAGGAAGCCGCCGTAGTCGCGTTCGAAGACCTGCTTGATACCGACGTAGCCCTGTGCGGCCAGGGCGGCGGCGACCAGTCCGTTGCGGGCCGTGAAGCCGTGGTGCATGCGTTTGACCATGGATTCGAACTGCACCGACATGAGGCCACCGGCCTGGGTGCAGGCCATTCCGATGGCGTCCTCGAAGGCGGCGGCGTCCAGTTCGTACAGGCAGCCGGCCGCTGCGGCTGCCGCCGGGCCCCCGAAGACCGTGCCCGAGTGCCAGCCGCGGATCATGATGTCCGATCCGTGCAGGGCCATTCCCACCCGCGGGCCGACCTCGTAGCCCAGGATCGCCGCGAGCAGGAACCGCGCGCCGGTCAGGTCCGGGCGCCTGGCGGCGACGGCCAGCAGCGGCGGCAGGATCAGGGCGTTGCTGTGCAGGGGGCCGAAGGGGTGGTAGTCGTCGAGCTCGAAGCCCTGGATGAAGCCGGAGTTGAGCATCGTCGCGGTCAACGGACCGGCGGTGAGGCCGTCCCAGCCGATGATCGCCGCGTCACCCATGCCGTCCAGGGCGGTGAGCGCCTCGACGGCGATCTTCGAGGCCGGCAGCCGCGCACCCACCAGCGCGCAGCCGACCCCGTCCAGCAGCAGATGCCGGGCCCGCTCCCGCACCGGCTCGGGCACCTCGTCCAGCGTGGTGCCGGCAAGCCAGGTCGCCAGCCGCCCGGTGGGCCCGGTGGGATCACTCGCGGCGGAACCCGAGCCGGGGGAGCGTGAGGTGACGGCCATGTCCCATTGTCCGTCCGGGTGCTCGACCGCGGTGGGTCGGCGCGCTCGACGTGTTCACCCGATCGGACGCCGGATGGCGGCGCAACCCGCACGGCTGGCGGGGGACGCCCCCCACCGGGGGGGCGCGCCCCCCGTGCGGGGGGGGGGGCCCCCCCCCGCCCC
>NZ_JBHXFA010000019.1:19979-31908 GCF_042724175.1 Streptomyces sp. NPDC127084 | reverse complement strand
CGCCGCGGGAGGTGTCCCGCGCTGCCACGGTGCCTACTTCGGATCGTGGTTGAACTTCGAGGTCGACCAGCGGTAGCCGAGTACGGCCAGTCCCAGGCACCAGACGACCGCGAGCCAGCCGTTGTTCCCGATCTCGGTGCCGAGCAGCAGTCCGCGCAGGGTCTCGATGGCGGGGGTGAAGGGCTGGTACTCGGCGATCGGCCGGAACCAGCCCGGCATCGAGTCGATCGGGACGAAAGCGCTGGAGAGGAGCGGCAGCAGGATCATGGGCAGTGCGTTGTTGCTGGCGGCCTCGGCGTTCGGGCTGACCAGGCCCATGCCGACGGCGATCCAGGTGAACGCCAGGGCGAAGAGCACAAGCAGTCCGAACGCGGCGAGCCACTCCAGGACGGTGGCGTCGGTGGAGCGGAAGCCGATGGCCACCGCGACGGCGCCGACGAGGATCACGCTGGCGATCGACTGGAGCACGCTGCCGATGACATGCCCGATGAGCACCGAGCCGCGGTGGATCGCCATGGTGCGGAAGCGGGCGATGATGCCCTCGGTCATGTCGTTGGAAACGGAGACCGCGGTGCCGACCACCGTGCTGCCGATGGTCATCAGCAGCAGGCCCGGGACGATGTAGGCGATGTATCTGGAGCGGTCCGGGCTCCCGCCGCCGATGCCCGCGCTCATGGTGTCGCCGAAGATGTAGACGAAGAGCAGCAGCAGCATGATCGGGGTGAGCAGCAGGTTCAGCGTGAGGGACGGATAGCGCCGGGCGTGCAGGAGGTTGCGGCGCAGCATCGTGGCGGAGTCGCGTACGGCGTGGGAGACCCGGGACGGGGTCGGGCGGGCGGGAGCCAGGGTGGTACTCAACGGACGCTCTCCTTGGTCTGGTCGGGGACGCCGGCGCCGCTGGTGAGCGCGAAGAAGACGTCATCGAGGTCGGGGGTGTGCACGGTCAGCTCGTCGGCCTCGACACCGGTCGAGTCCAGCCGGTCGAGGATGGCGCGCAACTCGCGCTGGCTGCCGCCGCTGGGGAGGTGCAACGCGAGGGACTCGTCGTCCCGGGAGGCCTCGCCCAGGGCGGAGACGGCGCTCTGGTACGTGACCGGGTCGGTGAAGCGGAGCCGGACGTGGCCGCCGTGGACGAGCCGCTTCAGTTCATCGGCGGTTCCCTCCGCGGCGATCCTGCCGTCGTTGAGTACGGCGATGCGGTCGGCGAGTTCGTCTGCCTCCTCCAGATACTGGGTGGTGAGGAAGACCGTGACGCCGCCTGTGACGAGCTCGCGGATGATCTGCCACATGTTGTGCCGGGAGCGCGGGTCGAGGCCGGTGGTCGGCTCGTCGAGGAAGATGATGCGCGGGCCGCCGACCAGCGTCATGGCGATGTCGAGCCGGCGCTTCATACCGCCTGAGTAGGTGGAGGCGGGTTTCCTCGCGGCCTCGGTGAGGTCGAAGCGCTCCAGCAGTTCGGCGGCGACCCGCCGTCCTTCGCGCCTGGAGAAGTGGTGCAGGTCCGCCATCAGGAGCATGTTCTCCTCACCGGTGATCAGTCCGTCCACGGCGGAGAACTGCCCGGTGACGCCGATCGCGGCGCGCACGGACTGAGGGTCGGTGGCGAGGTCGTGGCCTCCGACGGTGATCGGGCCACTGGTGGAGCCGGGGGATATCAGGGTGGACAGGACCTTGACGGCGGTGGTCTTGCCGGCCCCGTTGGGGCCGAGCAGGGAGAAGATCGTTCCTTCCGGGACGGCCAGGTCGACTCCGTCGAGGACGGTCTTGTCGCCGTAGGACTTACGCAGCCCGTTCGCCGCGATGGCCAGGTAGGTCATTGAGGAGTGCTCCTTGTCGGTTGCGGGGTCGCGGGTTGCGGGAATCGGGTTCAGAGGCTGCGGGCGGTGATGTCGCCGTAGGAGGTGGTCGCGTGGATGTCCAGGCCGGTCGCGTCGCCGCCGTCCGTGTTCTTCAGCGCGTTGTGGATCCGGCCGTAGCCGGTGCCGGCGTCCAGGGAGGCGGAGACGCCGCGGGCGGCGCCGACGTTGATCAGTCCGTACTCGGTGCGCAGCGTGACCGTGCCGCCCATGGCCTCGGTGATGTGGATGTCGCCCTTCTGGGTGCTGATCTCCGCGGGGCCGCCGAGGCGGCCGACCGAGATGTCGCCGGCCTGGAGGCTGAGGCGGGTGCTCGCGGCCTCGTCCAGCTTGACCGCGGCCAGCGCGCCCTCGAAGACGACGTCGCCGAGCCGTCCCACGCCGCGGAGTTCGGCGCTGGCCGCCTTCGCCTCGACCCGGGAACCGGCGGGCAGTTGGACCGTCACCTCAAGGGATCCGGGGTGGCCGAGGATCCGGTTCCTCGCGGCCGGGGCCTCGATCCGCAGGACACCGTCGCCGTATGCGACCTCGACCTGCTCCGCCGCCTTCACATCGCGGCTCTTGGCGGCGTCTGCGGGCAGGACCTCGACCGTGGTGTCAGGCCGGTCGGCGGCGATGAACCGGATGCGGCCGGCGGGGATGTCGAGGAGGGCGGAGATCGGGGCGGGGGTGTCGAACTTCTGCATGACGTGTTCCTTCGGTTTCTTCGGTTCGTTGTTTCCGACATGAGAAACGCTACGTTGCGTTCGAGTATCCGGCAACATGCTCGTTGCGTTGAGTTGCTAGTTATGCAGGTCAGAGCCTCAAGATCATTGCAATGGATCTGGAGCTAATGCAATGACCCCTCTGGGCTTCATTGCAATGAATTGAAGGTGAACGCTATGGTGGCGGAGATGTCACGACCATGGACACGAAGGAGGGCGCCATGCCGGGAGGCCGGCTCACCCAGCAGGAACGCCAGCAGATCGCGCTGGGACTGGCCGACGGTCTTGCCTACGCGGAGATCGCCCGACGCCTCGACCGCCCGACCTCGACCGTCACGCGCGAGGTCATGCGCAACGGCGGCCCCGCCGCCTACCGCGCCGACCTCGCCCACCGCGCCACCGAGCGCCGCGCCCAGCGCCGCGGGCAAGCCCCACCCCGGGTGTCGACAGCGGCCCCGCAGGCGCACGGACGCGACCCCGAGGCGGTGCGCGAGTACGAGGAGGCGTTCACCACCGTCCTCATGGCCAACGGTCTGTCCAACAGGATGATGGCCAGAGTGCTGGTCTGCCTCTACACCACCGACGCGGGCAGTCTCACCGCGTCCGAGCTCGTCCAGCGCCTCCAGGTCAGCCCGGCGTCGATCTCCAAGGCCATCGCGTTCCTCGAAAGCCAGAGCCTGGTCCGCCGCGAACGCGACGAACGCCGCCGCGAGCGCTACATCGTGGACGACGACGTCTGGTACCAGTCGATGCTGGCCAGTGCCCGCGCCAACGCGCGACTCGTGGAAACCGCGCGTCAGGGCGTCGGCGTACTGGGCCGCGACACCCCCGCCGCCGTCCGCCTGGAGAACATCGCCCGCTTCCTGGACTTCGTCACCGAGAGCATCACACGCGCGGCGGAGCAGGCTCGCGAGATCCTCTACGCCGAACCGGAAGCGGCTTCGGGTGGCGAGCGTTCTGACGGGGCGGTGTGACGGGGCGGCCTAGAGGAACGAACCGGTGCCTTCGCCCGAGACCGGTGCGCCGTCCGCCTCCCTGCGGTTCAGCTCCCTGTCCAGGGTCAGTGCCGTGTCGATGAACGCCAGATGGGTGAAAGCCTGTGGGAAGTTGCCGAGTTGCCGACCGGTCAGGTCGATCTCCTCGGAGTACAGGCCCAGATGGTTCGCGTACGTCAGCATCTTCTCCAGCACGAGCCTGGACTGGTTCAGCCGGCCCGCCCGTGCCAGCGCGTCCACATAGGTGAACGTGCAGAGCGAGAAGGTGCCTTCGGAGCCGCGCAGCCCGTCAGGTGACGCCTCGGGGTTGTAGCGGTAGACCAGGCTGTCGTTGACGAGCTCGCGGTCCATGGCGTCGAGCGTGGAGGTCCACATCGGGTCATCCGGGGTGATGAACCCGACCGTGGACATCCGCAGCAGCGACGAGTCGAGTACGTCGCTTCCGTAGTGCTGTACGAACGCCCTGCGCTCGGGGTCCCAGCCACGGGTCATGACCTGCTCGTAGAGCTTGTCGCGCTCCGTGCTCCAGCGCGCCAGCGAGGCCGGACGGCCGCTCGCCACGGCCAGTCGCAGTGCCCGGTCGAAGGCGACCCAGGACATCACCCGCCCGTAGGTGAAGTCCTGGCGTCCGCCCCGGGTCTCCCACAGTCCCTCCTCGGGTTGGTCCCAGTTGTCGCTGAGCCAGTCGACGAGTGTGCGCAGGGAGGTCCAGCCGCGGTGGTCGAGCTGGATGCCTCGCTCATGGGCGAAGAAGATGCTGTCCAGTGCCTCGCCGTAGATGTCCAACTGGAGCTGGGCGGCTGCCCCGTTGCCGATGCGCACCGGATTGGATCCCGCGTAGCCCTCCCAGTGGTCGAGCGTCTCCTCGACCAGATCGGAGGATCCGTCGACCCGGTACATGATGTTGAGCGGGCCCGACGAGCCCGGCCGCTCAGCCTGTTCGTGCACGCGGTCGCGCAGCCAGCCGATGAAGGCCGCGGCCTCCTCGGTGAAGCCCAGGCCCAGCAGGGCGTAGACGGAGAACGAGGCGTCGCGGATCCAGGTGAACCGGTAGTCCCAGTTCCGCTCGCCGCCCAACTGCTCGGGCAGTCCGGCGGTGGGGGCCGCCACCAGGGCGCCGCTCGGGGCGTAGGTCATCAGCTTCAGCGTCACGGCCGAGCGTTCCACCGCCTCCCGCCAGCGGCCGGAGTAGCGGGACTGGTGGAGCCAGGAGCGCCAGAACTGGACGGTCTCCTCGAAGAGGTCCACGAACTCGCTGTGGGTGATGTGCCGTGGCGGCCCGTCGGCGAAGGTCTCGATGACCACGCCCCGCTCCTGCCCTGCCTGGAGGGTGAGTTTGAAGTGCAGATCCTGGTCGTCACCGTAGAAGACGGGCACCAGCCGTACGTCCTCGGGTTCACGCACCGCGTGGACCGTCAGCTCCATCCCCTCGGCCGCGAACACAGCGCCCTTCTCGGTGAAGTGCAGTTTGTGCGGCTTGCGGCCGTAGTCGAAGCGGGGGGCGATGTCCACGTCGAAGGTGAGGCTCCCGCGCACGCAGCGCAGCAGACGTACGAGGCGGTGCCGGTCGGTGGCCGATGTCCCGGTCACCGGCATGAAGTCGATGACCTCGCCCGCGCCGCCCTCGGTCATGAAACGGGTGACGAGGATGGCGGTGTCCGGCAGGTACAGCTGCTTGGTGGAGTACGTGGTGTCGGTCGGGGTGACCTTGAAGTGCCCGCCCTTCTCGCTGTCCAGCAGTGCCCCGAAGATGCTGGGCGAATCGAACCGCGGAGTGCAGTACCAGTCGATGGTTCCGTTGGTGGTGACCAGCGCTGCCGTCTGGAGGTCACCGATCAGACCGTGGTCCTCGATCAGGGGGTAGTCGCCCATCCTTGAGCCCCTTTCGCCCCGGGCGGGAGGCGGACGCCGCCCCTCACCACCCCATCAGCTTAGACAATCGGATCATTTGGGGCTTTTCGGGGCGAGTAGTGCTTCCCGGTGCACGCCACTACCGTGGAGGAGCGCGAAGTGAAGCTTGCACAGGGACGGCACGAAGGGCATGAAGAGCGCGCTGAGCAGCCGCATCAGGTGATCCCGGGGGTGCGACGCCCATGATGTCCTGGGCCACGGTCTTCCAGCTGAGGCAGTACTCCAAGGCGAGTCTGTGGATCGTGCCGCTGCTCGGGTTCGTGTTCGGTGCCCTGCTCGCCGACGCCGCGGTATGGCTCGACACCAACGTCGACGCGCCGCCCGGCTGGGAGTACTCCGCGACCACCGCGAGCAGTGTGCTCAGCTCCATCGTCGGAGCGATGGTCGCCCTGCTCGGATTCGTCGTCACCATCGGTGTCCTCGTGGTCCAGCAGGCCACGGGCACCCTGTCCCCCCGCTATATGCGCCTGTGGTACCGCGACCGCCTGCAGAAGGCCGTGCTCGCCACCTTCACCGGGACGTTCGCCTTCTCCTTCTCCCTGCTGCGCAACGTCGAAGCCGACTTCGTGCCCGACATCGGGGTGACACTGGCGGGCGCCGCCGTGGCCGTGAGCCTGGTACTGCTGCTGGTCTACCTCAACCGCTTCACCCACAACCTCAGACCGGTCGCCATCGCCTCCCTGGTGGTGCGGTCCGGGCAGCGGGTGCTCGACCGGGGGACCGCGCCGGCGCGGAGCGGGACGCTGCGGCCCGCCGCACCGGGCGGCGAGCCGCTCCCCGCGCGCCCGGCGGCCGGATCGGTGACCCCGGTCGTCACCGAGCGGGGCGGCACCGTCCAGGGCCTCCAGGTGGCCCGGCTGAGGGCCGCGGCCGAGCGGTACGACTGCGTGCTCGTGCTGCCGATGCGGATCGGTGACTTCGTGCCACCGGGTGCCACCCTGATCGAGATCCACGGGGAGACGCGGCCGGACCCCCGAGCCCTGAGCGGATATATCGCCCTGGGTGTCGAACGGACGATCGAGCAGGATCCCGCCTTCGCCCTGCGCATCCTGGTGGACATCGCCATCAGGGCACTGTCACCTGCCGTCAACGACCCCACGACCGCCGTCCAGGTGCTGAACCACATCGAGGCCTTCCTGCACACCGTGGGAAGGATGGAGCTGGCCCCCGACCACGTCGCCCATGACAGCCGGGGGCTGCCCAGACTCGTGGTGCCCGGGCGGTCCTGGGAGGACTTCTTCGAGCTGGCGGTGACCGAGATCCGCGAATACGGCTCCTCCTCCATCCAGGTCTGCCGACGGCTCCGGGCCGTACTGCACGGTCTGCTCGCCGTGCTGCCCGAGGACCGCGCCGTGACGATTCGCACAGAGCTGGGGCTCCTCGACAGCGCCGTACGGCAGGCCTTCCCCGACCCGGTGCGGCAGGCCATGGCGCTCACCCCCGACCGCCAGGGCATCGGTGGGGGAACGGGAGGGGCCGGCTCCGATGCGCCCGGAACCGACGGGCGCGCCGGGTCCGGTGAGGCCGCGGATGGCACAATCGGGCAGGGCGGGCGCCGTCCGCCTCCGCCGACCGGACCTTAACGACCACTCACAGGGAAGCCGTGAGCACGTACCGTGACTTCGCCCACAGGGGCGCCGCCCGGGCCACCGCCCTGCGGACCGCCGGCACACGGGAGCGGCGCTCACACCTCACCGCGCCGCGCGTTCCCACCGTGGGGATCGACATCGGTGGCACGAAGGTGATGGCCGGTGTCGTCGATGCCGACGGCGTCATCCTGGAGAAGGTCCGCACCGAGACCCCAGACAAGTCCAAGAGCCCCAAGGTGGTCGAGGACGTCATCGTCGAGCTCGTACTCGACCTCTCCGACCGCCACGATGTGCACGCAGTCGGCATCGGGGCGGCCGGCTGGGTGGACGCCGACCGCTCCACGGTGCTCTTCGCGCCTCATCTCGCCTGGCGCAACGAACCCCTGCGCGACTCGCTGGAGAAGCGCCTCGCCGTCCCCGTCATGGTGGACAACGACGCCAACACCGCGGCCTGGGCGGAGTGGCGCTTCGGTGCCGGCCGGGGCGAGGACCACCTGGTCATGATCACGCTCGGCACCGGTATCGGCGGGGCGATCCTGGAGGGCGGGCAGGTCAAGCGGGGCAAGTACGGGGTCGCCGGTGAGTTCGGCCATATGCAGGTCGTACCCGGCGGGCACCGCTGCCCCTGCGGCAACCGCGGTTGCTGGGAGCAGTACAGCTCCGGCAACGCGCTGGTGCGCGAGGCCCGCGAACTGGCCGCCGCCGACTCACCGGTCGCGTACAACATCATCGACCGGGTCAAGGGCAGCGTCCCCGACATCACCGGACCGCTGATCACCGAGCTGGCCCGGGAGGGCGACGCCATGTGCGTCGAGCTCTTCCAGGACATCGGTCAGTGGCTCGGCGTCGGTATCGCCAATCTCGCGGCGGCGCTCGACCCCTCCTGCTTCGTCATCGGCGGCGGTGTCAGCGCGGCCGACGATCTGCTGATCGGCCCCGCGCGGGACGCGTTCCGGCGCCATCTCACCGGGCGCGGCTACCGGCCCGAAGCCCGGATCGCCAAGGCCCAGCTCGGCCCGGAAGCCGGTATGGTCGGCGCCGCCGACCTCGCCCGGCTCGTCGCCCGCCGCTTCCGGCGCGCCAACCGTCGCCGAGTCGAGCGCCATGAGCGGTACGAGCGCTACGCCCAGGCGCTGCGCAACCCCGGCCCGAACAGCGGCAGCGCCGGCAACGGGAGCGCGAGCGGCGAAGAGGGCCGCACGGGCAGGGGCGCCGGCGGCAGCACCCCCCGCACCACCCCTCGCACCACCCCTCAGGAACCCTCCTCATGAACCGACAGCCCGCACAGCAGCCGGAGAGCGCACACCCGGACGACGCCGGAAACGCCGTGCGCCCCCCGGAGGACCGGCGGCACATGATTCTGCGCCGCTGTCTGACGCTGCTGGTCATCGTGCTCCTCATCGGCGTCCCGGCCGGATATCTGGTGATCTCCGCCGAACAGAGCCGGGACAGCGGCCGGGACAAGGAGCGCGAGTCGTCGGCGACCGGTCTGCGGGAGAGCTGGCCGTCCAAGATGAAGCGCCGGGTCTTCGAGGTGCCCATCCCCGCGAAGTCCACCGAGGTCGCCTACTACGAGACCTCCAACTGGAAGTCCAGCAGGCTCTTCGTCACCTTCCGGACCACCGCGGCGGGGCTCGACCGCTTCCTCAACCGGATCGGCACCACCCGCTCGGAGCTGACGACCGGCGAGGTCAGCGTCAGCGAGCGCGACGCGTCCACCGCGGGCTGGACGTTCGGCCCCGAGTCCTACTGGTCGGGCACCACCCACTCGCAGGCGGACCCCCGACCCACCCAGGACATCACCGTCAATCTGACCGATCCGTCATCGCCGAGGGTCTACGTCGTCTCGACCACCACCCCCTGAGCTCTTGCCCCCGGCCGCGGTCGCCTGACCTG
Source organism: Streptomyces sp. NPDC127084 (assembly GCF_042724175.1). Taxonomy (NCBI): domain Bacteria; kingdom Bacillati; phylum Actinomycetota; class Actinomycetes; order Kitasatosporales; family Streptomycetaceae; genus Streptomyces; species Streptomyces sp. NPDC127084. The sequence continues at coordinate 22,957 of NZ_JBHXFA010000019.1, read as the reverse complement.
GACCAACACCGAAGTCCCGCCGTGGAATCGGCCTTGCCTGCGACTTCGTCCGAGCTCTACCGTCACGCCATGCGAAGACGCCGTGACCAACCCGCAGAACCAGCGGCACCGCCACATGCCTTGAACGCGATCGCGATCACCATTCGGGAAATGGTGGCGCTTGTCGAGACGTTCGAGTACGCCCATGCGCAGATCGCCGTGCGGAGCGACGCCGACGACGAGACGATCGCCAAGGCCAGCGGTTCCCTTCTGATACCGGCCCTGTACGCGCGAGCCGGATTCGCCGCCGGAAGGCAAAGCGACCGCATCCCCCTGCTCGTGAGCGAGCTCGGCTCGCTGGAGGCCGCTGTGCTCAACCTGGAGTCCTACGGGGGGCATGAGGCCGCGTTGTGCGTGGGCTACGGAATGCTCGACAGCTTGGGAAAGCGCGAGGCCGGTACCGGCAACCTGCGCTCCGTACACGGAATCCTGGCCTTCGCTGACGAGGCGGCGGACCCGGCCCAGGACATCGTCGTGTAATCCGAGCACGCGGGCGCTCCTTCGGGTGAGGGCGGGGGAGCGTTGCCGGGAACCTCGGCCGGAGACCGCTAGCGTCGGGAGGCGGCTCGCGTTCGCCGGGCCCCTCAACCGAGAAGGACATGGAGATGGGCATGCGCTTCGCCATCAGCCCCCTGGTCGCCGGTGCCGCCGTGGCAGGACTCGCAGCGGCACTCGCCCTCCCCTCGGGTGGCGCTCCCACGGAGACCGCGACGGCAGTCCGAGTCGCCTCGGTCAGCAGCCCTCACGCACTCGGCAGTTCTGGCCCCCACGCGCCGACCCGCGAGTCCGCGATGAGCGCGCAGGCCGCCCCGCAGGCGCCGAAGCGCACGGAGGACGCTGCCGTCATGGTCGGTGAGCCGATCAGGGGTGAGAAGGTCTGGGACGCCGGGAAGCTCGGGCGCAGGCACGTCACCACGGCGGTGACCTATCCGATGAAGCCGCCGGTCGGCGGCGACCACCACCCGGTGTGGATGAACTGCGATGGGATCGTCTACGACAGGCCGATCCGCGAGGAGAACGCCGTGCACTCCCTGGAACACGGCGCGGTGTGGGTGACGTACAACGACAGAGCCCCGGCGGCCGACGTGCACAAGCTCGAGGACAAGGTACGCAGGATCCCGTACGCGATGATGAGCCCGGTCAAGGACCAGGCCGGGCCCGTCATGTTGAGCGCCTGGGGCAGGCAGCTGACGGTCGGCAGCGCGGACGACCCGCGGGTGGACCAGTTCCTCACCAAGTACGTGCAGGGTCCGCAGACGCCCGAGCCCGGTGCTACATGCGCGGGGGGACTGACCGCGTGAACCGGACCTGGACGAGGACGCGTGGGCTCGTCGTCACGGCCGTCCTGCCGTTGCTGCTGTCCGCGTCCGCAGGCGCGGCGACTGTCGTGCCGGCGGGCGGCGACGCCGCTCACCAGGCCGGACGCGGGGGTACGTTGACCGTCCCCGCGCCGGACTCGGCGGAGGCCGGATTCGCCCGTGACATGGCAGTCCATCACCAGCAGGCGGTGGAGATGTCCTTCGTCGTCCGCGACCGCACCGAGGACGAGGACGTGCGCAGACTCGCGTACGACATCGCCAACACCCAGGCCAATCAGCGGGGCATGCTGCTGGGCTGGCTGGACCTGTGGGGGCTGCCGAAGGTCGCGCCCGGAACGGCACCGATGGCCTGGATGGCGTCTCTCGGCAGCAGTGGCGGCGGCGGTGGTCACGAGGAGCACGACGAGCGCGGTGGTCACCGAGGCCGTGAGGGCTCGCTGATGCCCGGCATGGCGACCCGGGCGGAGCTGGAGCAACTGGCATCGGCGAGCGGCAAGCAGGCCGAAGTGCTCTTCCTGCGAATGATGACCGACCACCACAAGGGCGGTATCGCGATGGCACGGGGCTGCGCGGACCTGTGTACCGTGCCGCAGGAGAAGGCCCTCGCCCAGAAGATGCTCGACGCGCAGCAGTCCGAGACGGATCTGATGGCGGACATGCTGAAGCAGCGCCTACAAGGGGAGAGCGCACGCCGAACCGAGTGAGGACCGCCGGATGAATGGTGCGGGTCACGTCGGGCCGTGGCGGCTGTCGTGGTTCGCGCTATGCCGGGAGACGAGGTATTCCGACGGCGGTGGCCTGGACAGCCGAGGAACAGTCGAGTTCCTGGCCGCGGCCACCGTGCCGGCACCTCAGTGAGCGGACTGCCCTCGCTCAGGTCAGCTGCTCGGCCAGCGCGAGGATGATTCCGCTCGGGCCGCGGAGGTAGCAGAGCAGGTAGCTGTCCTCGTAGCGCGTCACCTCGCCGACGAGTTCGGCGCCGTGCGGCCGGAGGCGGGCGAGGGTGTCTTCGATGTCATCGACGGCGAACATGACGCGGTGCAGGCCCAGCGTGTTCGCCGGGGTGGTCTCCGGCTCGGGGGTGATCGCCTTCGGGGTGTGGTACTTCGCCAGTTCGAGCCGGCCCGGGGCGTCCGGAACCCGCATCATCGCGATCTCGCATCGCATGTCGTCGAGCCCGACGACCTTTCCGGCCCAGCTTCCCTCGATCGGCATCCTGCCTTCCAGCTCCATGCCGAGCTCGGTGAAGAAGGCGACGGCGGCGTCGAGGTCGTCGACGACGATGCCGACGTTGTCCATGCGCTGAATCGTCATGCCCCCGAGCGTAGGGGCCGGGTCCGACACCGTCGGCTCAACCAGCCGTCTCGCCGCCCGATCGCCACTCCTTCTCACGGTTTCGGGGCCGAGCGGGGGCACCGTCACCTTCGGGAGGTCGCGCTCGCCGTGTGACTCCTCGCGGAACTGCCGACGTTCGGCGGTCGGTCGCCCCTCGTGGCTACCGGACGCGCACCGGTGACACCGCAGCCATGCGGTTCTCCGGGGCCCCGGGGGGGGGGGGGGCGAGGGTCTAGACGGCGTTCCAGCGGGCCGCGCGCGGCGCGCCGGCCGGCGGCGGGATCT
>NZ_JBHXFA010000019.1:15996-19969 GCF_042724175.1 Streptomyces sp. NPDC127084 | reverse complement strand
GGGTGGGGGGGGGCGGCGCCCCCCGGGGCCCCCGGGCGCGCCCCGGGTCCACCCCCCCCGTTGGGTGTGGCGGGGGCCCCCGGGGGGCTAGGACCCCCCCCCAGGGGGGTGAAACGCCGGCCCGCCCGGGGACCGTCCAGGGCGAGCCGGTGACGAGGGGGCGGCGGTGGCGCCGCCGGGGTCAGGGCCGGTCGGTGAGGTAGCCGCCCATGGAGGTGAAGTACTCCGTCGCGGGCAGCTCCCGGCCGTCCTCGGTCCGTACGCGGGTGACGGCCAGGCCGTGGTTGCGGCCTGTACGGGCGTCGGCGCCCGCGACGACCACCACGCCGTCGCCCTCGCGGTAGAAGATGCGGCCGGGGGTGCCGCCGTACCGGCCCTCGGACACGACGGCGGTCAGGATCTCCAGGCGCTTGCCCTTGTGGAAGGTGAAGGCCGCCGGGTACGGGGCGGACTGGGCGCGGACCAGGCGCTCCAGGATCTCGGCGGGCCAGTCCCAGTTGACGCGGATGTCCTCCTCGGCCCGCTTGTGGAAGAAGCTGGCCTGGGAGCGGTCCTGCTTGGTGAACTCGGTCTCGCCGGCCGCGATGCGGGCCAGGGCGCCGATCGTGACGGGCGCGATCAGGTCGACCGTCTTGTGGAACAGGTCGGTCGCCGTGTCGGTGGGACCCACGGGTACGGCGCGCTGGTCCACGATGTCCCCGGCGTCGAGCACTTCGTCCATCATGTGGGCCGTGACGCCGACTTCGGAATCCCCGTTGATCAGGGCCCAGATCAGCGGGGAGAAGCCCGCGTACTTGGGCAGCAGCGAGTCGTGGATGTTGAGGGTGCCGTGCCGCGGCAGGGTGTAGATGCGCGGCGGGATCCAGGTCCGCCAGTTGTTGGCGACGATGATGTCCGGGTCGGCTTCCTTGAGCCGCTGGAACAGCTCCTCGTCGTCGGGGCGGTTGCGGATGACGACCGGGACGCCGTGTTCCTCGGCCAGCTCGGCGACCGAGTCACTCCAGATCTTCTCGTAGGCGTGCTCGCTCTTGGGGTGCGTCACGACCATCACCACGTCGTGCTCGGAGTCCAGGAGCGCCTTCAGGGTGCGATGGCCCCAGGTCTGATAACCGAACATGACGACCCGCATCGGGTTTCCTCCTCAGAAGAGCGAATGACAGGGGTAAGTAAAGCAAGCCTTACCTAAGGGTGCAACGAGCCTGTTTCTAGGCTTGATTGACCCAAGGATGGATGGGTTGTCCGTTTTGCCCGGTCGACAGCCCTGGCTGGATCAGGTTAGCTTTACCTAAGTTCCGCTCGGCTGCCGGTCACCGGTGTGCCTGGACTCCCCCCTTTTCTTCAACCCGACAGGACGCCTGGCCGGCGGCTGTCCCGCACGAATGGGAGTGACATGTCACAGGCTCTTCCTGGCGACGCACCACTGATCCACGATCTGATCGGTATCGGCTTCGGCCCGTCGAACGTTGCCATGGCGATCGCGTTGAGCGAGCACAACGCGAGCGTCGGAAGGCAGGAGGCGGTCACCGCTCACTTCTTCGAGCAGCAGCCCCGCTTCGGGTGGCACCGCGGCATGCTCATCGACGACGCGACGATGCAGGTGTCCTTCATGAAGGACCTCGTGACGCTGCGGAACCCGTCCAGCGAGTACAGCTTCCTCTGCTACCTCCAGGACAAGGGTCGCCTGATCGACTTCGTCAACCACAAGAACCTCTTCCCGCTCCGGGTCGAGTTCCACGACTACTTCGAGTGGGCCGCGGCGAAGGTCGACGACATGGTCTCGTACGGCCACCAGGTCGTCGCCGTCGAACCCGTCGTGCGCGACGGCGTGGTGGAGTACCTCGACGTGACGGCGCGGTCCGGCGACGAGGTCGTCGTCCACCGTGCCCGCAACCTCGTCATCGGCACCGGCCTGCGCCCGGTCATGCCGGAGGGCGTCGAGCGGACCGACCGCATCTGGCACAACTCCGACCTGCTGGCGAAGGTGGACGGCCTCGAAGGCACCGCCCCCTCACGCTTCGTCGTCGTAGGCGCCGGCCAGAGCGCCGCCGAGAACGTCGCCTACCTGCACCGCCGCTTCCCGGAGGCCGAGGTCTGCGCCGTCTTCTCCCGTTACGGCTACAGCCCGGCGGACGACAGCAGCTTCGCCAACCGCATCTTCGACCCCCAAGCGGTCGACGAGTACTTCACCGCGCCGGAGGACATCAAGCGCAGGCTGATGGACTACCACGGCAACACCAACTACTCCGTGGTGGACATCGACCTCATCGACGACCTGTACCGGCAGTCGTACCAGGAGAAGTTCTTCGGCACCGAGCGGCTGCGCTTCCTGAACGTCTCGCGCCTCACGGGCGTCGAGGAGACGCCCGACGGGGTCCGCGCCACCGTCAGGTCCCTCGTCACCGGCGAGGAGAGCCACCTGGACGCCGACGTCGTCGTGTACGCCACCGGGTACCGTCAGGCGGACGGCCTCGGTCTCCTCGGGGAGGTCGCGGACCGGTGCCACCGCGACGACCAGGGCCGCGTCCGCGTCGAGCGCGACTACCGTGTGTCGACCGACCCGGGGCTGCGCTGCGGCATCTACCTCCAGGGCGGTACCGAGCACACCCACGGCATCACCTCCTCCCTGCTGTCCAACACCGCGATACGGGTCGGCGAGATCCTGGACTCGATCCTCGACCGGGACCTCAAGACCGTGCCCGACGCCGCACGTCCGGTCGCCGACGGCGTCGGATCCGCCCGATAGGCCTTGGGCCGGGGCAAGTTCCCCGGTCCACTGAGCCCTCCGCTGTCAACTTTTCAGCCCCACTGCCCGGACCCCGCCGGTAGCGCCGTCATGCCCGGCGGCCCGGGCGCGCACTGTGAAACCCCCGTGAAAGGAACACCCGTGTCCACTGGTACACGCCCCGCGCTGACGCGGCTCGGCAGAAACCTCCGCTGTGCGGCCGTCGCCACCGCCGCCACTCTCGCCCTCGCCGCCTGCGGCGGCGGCGCGGAGAAGTCCGAGTCGAAGCCCTCGGGCGAGGCGAGCGCGCCCACGAATTCGGCTGCCTTCCCCGTGACCGTCGAGCACAAGTACGGCAGCACGACGATCGACGAGGAGCCGAAGAAGATCGTCACGCTGGGCCTGTCCGACCAGGACGCGGTCCTCGCCCTGGGCGTCAAGCCGGTCGGCGCGGTGGACTGGTTCAAGGAGCAGCCGTACGGCAAGTGGCCGTGGGCCAAGGACAAGTGGGGCTCGACCCCGCCGCAGGTCGTCGGTGAGCGCGACGAGTACAACGTCGAGAAGATCGCCGCCCTCAAGCCGGACCTGATCATCGCGCAGTACTCCGGCATGAAGAAGGAGCAGTACGACACCCTCTCCAAGATCGCCAAGGTCGTCGCCCAGCCCAAGGGCGCCGAGGACTACCAGGCGGACTGGAAGGTCATGACCAAGCAGATCGGTAAGTCGCTGGGCAAGAGCGCCGAGACCGAGAAGCTGATCGCGGGCGTCGACGCCCGCTTCAAGGCCGTCCGCGACAAGCACCCGGAGTGGAAGGGCAAGACCGTCGCCGTCGGCGAGCCCTACGAGCCGGGCAAGTTCTCCGCCTTCTCCCCGAAGGACCCGAAGGTCATCTTCCTGTCGGAGATGGGCTTCACCACCTCCGACGCCTACCGCGCCGCCCTCGGCAAGGAGAACATCGCGGACCTCAGCGTCGAGCGCCTCGACGTCATGGAGGCCGACCGCACGGTCTGGCTGGGCACCCCGGACACGGAGAAGGCCATGAAGGCCGACCCGCTGTACAAGAAGACCAAGGTCAACCAGGAGAAGCGAGACCTGTTCCTGCCCTACGACAGCCCGGACATCGGCGCCGCGCTCTCCTTCAACACCGTGCTGTCGATCCCGTACGCGATCGACCAGGTCGTCCCGATGCTCGAGGCCCTAAACTAGGTACACCCGCACCAGGGGACGGGTGCCGGTGTCGTATAAACAACT
>NZ_JBHXFA010000019.1:0-15986 GCF_042724175.1 Streptomyces sp. NPDC127084 | reverse complement strand
GCGCTCACTTACCCCCCCGTGGTGCCCACCCCCGCCCCTTCCCACCGGTAGGACCGGTGGGAGGCGGCCAACATTTTGGACCCCCTCAAGGTGGGGCGGGGACCCCCTCCGCTCGCCACCGCACCCCGCCGAACCGCCCGCCCGGTGACCATGCCCACCGGGCGGGCGTTCATCGCCCCTTCCTGACGACCCACCACTGACGCACCACCAGGGAAAGGTCACACGAACGATGTTCAACGCCGAGTCGGACCGGACGCAGGCTGCCGGTCTCCCCGTCACCGGCGGGCAATCCGGTATCTGGCTTGCCCAGCAGATCGAGCCGGACAGCTCGGCGTACACCGTCTCGTTCACCCTGGAGCTGCGCGGGGACGTCGACCTGGGCCGGCTGGCCGACGCCGTACGGCAGGTGAGCGAGGAGGCCGACTGCCTCCATGTGCGGATCGGGGACGAGGGCGGCAGCCCGCGCCAGTGGCCGCGGCGCTTCCCGGTCGAGATCCGCACCGTCGACCTGCGCGGTGCGGACGACGCCGAGGACGCAGCCTGGGACTGGATGGAGGCCGACCGCCGGAGCGCGCCCGGACTCGACCAGGACGGTCCGCTTTTCGCACACACCCTGATCCGGCTCGCGGACGACCGGCTTCTGTGGTGCCAGCGCTACCACCACACGGTCATCGACGGCGTGAGCATAGCGCTGATTTCCCGCAGGGTCGGCGAGATCTACACCGGCGCCGAGCCGGCGGGGGAGGTCGCCTGGTCCCTGACCAGGCTGCTGGACTCCGAGCGGGCCTACCGCGCCTCCGAGCAGTACCGCGCCGACCGGGACTTCTGGCTCGACCGGTTCGTGGACCGGCCCGAGCCGGTCCACCTCATCGAGCGCTCCCCGTCGCTGATCTCCCGCCGCTACCGGCGCACCTCCGAGCTCTCCCAGCAGGACACCGCCCGCCTGCGGACGGCCGCCGCGGACGCCGGCGTCCGCGTGTCCGCGCTCCTGGTGTCCGCCGTCGCCGCCTACGTGCACCGGGTCACGGGCGCGCAGGACCTCGTGCTCGGACTGCCGGTCACCACCCGCCGGGACCCCGCGGCTGCGGACGTGCCCGGCATGGTGTCCAACATCCTCCCGCTCCGGCTGAGCGTCCACCCGGGCATGACCCCGGCCGAGCTCATGGACCAGGTGAAGGTCCGGATCGGCGAGACCGTCGAGCACGGCCGCTACCGTGCCGAGGATCTGGCCAAGGACCTCGGCCTGACCGAGGGCGTGGCCGAACTCGTCGGTCCCACGGTCAACATCCTCCCCGGCACCGACTGGCTGCGGTTCCGCGACCACTTCTCCGATCTGCGCCCACAGTGGATGGGGCCGGTGAGCGACCTGGCCGTGACGGTCGGCGAGTCGCAGCGCGACGCGGTCCGGATCGTCTTCGACGCCGACGCCGACGTGTGCGACGAGGAGACGCTGGTCGGCCACCAGTACCGCTTCGGCATCCTCCTCGACGCCTTCGCCGAGGCCCCCGGTCGGCCCATCGGCCGGATCGACCTGACCGTCGAGGACGAACGCGGCCTGCTGATGGACGAGTTCGGCACCGCGCCCTGCGAGGCGCCCGAGACGTCCTGGCCCGCCGCCTTCGAACGGCAGGTCGGGCTCACCCCCGACTCCGTCGCCCTCGTGTGCGAGGACCTGGAGCTCACCTACGGCGAGCTGAACGACGCCGCGAACCGACTCGCCCTGCTGCTCGCCGCCCGGGGCGTGGGCGCCGAGGACGTCGTCGCCGTGGCCCTGCCGCGCTCCCCGGAACTCGTGATCTGCCTGCTGGCCGTCATGAAGGCCGGGGCGGCCTATCTGCCCCTGGACGCGGACCACCCGCAGGAACGTATCGCCTACATGCTGGACGACGCGGGCGCCCGGACGGTCGTGACCACGCGGGAGCTGTCCGCAGACCTGCCCGCCGCTCCCGGCGTCGAGCGCGTGCTCCTCGACGAGCCGTCGGTGGCAGCCGAGTGCGCCGCCCTGGACGTCGCCGACCCCGGGCTGCCGGTCGCCCTGGACCAGGCCGCTTACGTCATCTACACCTCGGGCTCGACCGGCCGCCCCAAGGGCGTCGTGGTCTCGCACGACGGTGTCGGCAGCCTGATCGCCACCGCGACCGAGCGGATCGGCATCACCGCCGCCAGCCGCGTGGTGCAGTTCGCCTCCGTCGGGTTCGACGTGACGGTCTGGGACCTGATCATGTCGCTGTGCGTGGGCGGACGGATCATCATCGTCCCCACCGAACGCCGTGTCGCCGGGCCCGCGCTGACCGACTACATCGCCCGTCACCGCGCCACCCACATGATCCTGCCGCCGTCGCTGGTCTCGGCGCTGCCGCAGGACTGCGAACTCCCCGACGGCGCCGTGCTGATCGTCGGCACCGAGGCGGTTCCCAGCGAGCTGATCGCCCGCTGGGCCGGACGCCTCCAGGTCGTCGTCGCGTACGGGCTCACCGAGGCGACCGTCAACTCCACGCTGTGGACAGCCGAGGCGGACCGGCCCGGGCCCGCCCCGATCGGCCGTCCCGACCCCAACACCCGCGCGTATGTGCTCGACCCGGCCCTCCGCCCGGTCCCGGTCGGCACCGAGGGCGAGCTGTATGTCTCGGGCCGCGGCCTCGCGCGGGGCTACCTGGGCCGCCCCGGCCTCACCTCGGAGCGCTTCGTCGCCGACCCCTTTGCCGAGCGCCCCGGCGCGCGGATGTACCGGACCGGTGACCGCGTGCGCTGGGGCGCCGATGGCAACCTTGAGTTCCTGGGCCGCGCGGACGGCCAGATCAAGATCCGCGGGCACCGCATCGAGCCCGGCGAGATCGAGAGCGCCTTCATGGCCTGCCCGGGCATCGCCCAGGCCGCCGTCCTGGTCCGCGAGGACCACCGGAACGTGAAGCGGCTGGTGGCGTACCTGGTGGCCGAGTCCGGCACGGACGCCGAGGCCGCCGTCGCCGAGGCCCGCGCCACGATCGCGGAATCCCTGCCCGACCACATGGTCCCGTCCGCCCTCGTACGGCTGGACGGCCCGCTTCCGCTGACGCCCAACGGCAAGCTCGACTCCCGGGCCCTGCCCGCGCCCCAGTGGACGGCGATGAGCGGGGACGACGCACCCACCACCCCGTCCGAGTCCGCGCTCGCCGGACTGTTCGCGGGCGTGCTCGGCCTGCCGTCGGTGGGCGTGCACGACAGCTTCTTCGAGCTGGGCGGCGACAGCATCGTCGCGATCCAACTCGTCAACCGGGCCCGTGAGGCCGGGCTGCCGCTGACCCCGCGGGACGTGTTCCGGCTTCGTACGGTCGCCGCCCTGGCCCGTCTCGCGGACGGCGCGGCGGGCGCCCCGCGCCCGGCCGTCGCCGGGCTGCCCGCGCCGTTCTCCCTGGTCGAGCTGACGGACGCCGAACGCGCCGAGTGCGCCGCCGCCGTGCCGGGCCTGGTGGACGCCGTGCCGGCCACGCCGCTCCAGGAGGGCTTCTACTTCCACGCCGCCGTCGACGAGACGGGCGCCGACGGATACGCCGTACAGGACACCGTCGAACTGGCCGGCGAGGTCGAACCCGAGGCGCTGCGGGACGCCGTCCAAGGCCTCCTTGACCGCCACCCGCTGCTGCGCGCCGGCTTCCACCAGCTCGCCGACGGGCGCATCCTGCAGCTCGTCGGCGAGCGCGCCACCCTGCCCTGGCGCTACGCCGACCTGTCCGACCGGGACGCCGATGCCCGACGTGCGGCCGTCGAGGCCATCGCCGCCGAGGAGCGGGCCGAGGGCTTCGACCTGGCCGTCCCGCCGCTGCTGCGGGCCGCACTGGTCCGGCACGGCGCCCACCGCTCCCAGCTGGTGCTGACCCTGCACCACATCGTGGTGGACGGCTGGTCGGTCTCGCTCCTGATGCGTCAGCTACTGGACGGCTACCACCCCGGCGCCAAGCCCGCGCGGCCGCAGGACGACCCGGCGTACCGGGCGTACTCCGGCTGGCTCGCCGGACGCGATCGCCAGGCCGCGCTGGACGCCTGGCGCGAGGCACTGGCCGGCTACGACGGTCCGGCCCGGCTCCCCGTGCGCGCCGCGGACGCCGGGGAACACCGCACGGGCACGGTCGACGTCGACCTGTCCGCCGAGGACACCGCGGCGCTCAGCGCGCGGGTCCGGTCGCTCGGGCTGACCCTCGGCAGCGTCGTCCAGGGCGGCTTCGGCCTCCTGCTCGGCGACCTGACCGGCACCCGCGACCTCGTCTTCGGCAGCACCGTGTCGGGCCGCCAGGCCCCTGTCGAGGGCGTGGAGTCCCTGGTCGGACTCCTCATCAACACCCTTCCCGCCCGGCTGCGGTGGCAGCCCGAGCAGTCGCTGGCCGATGTGCTCGCACGGTTCCAGGACGAGCAGGCCGACCTGCTGGACCACCAGCACATCGGACTCGCCGAGATCCAGCGCGCCCTCGGTCGCGGCGAGTTGTTCGAGGCACTGGCCGTCGTGGAGAATCTGCCCCAGGCGGGCGAGCCCTCCGACCCGGCCGGCCTGGTCCGGATGACCGGCTCGCACATCCGGGACGCGGTGCACTACCCGCTGGCCCTGACAGTCCTGCCGGGCGAAGAGCTCCGGCTGCGCCTGGACCACGATCCGGCCCGTATCGACACCGCCACCGCCACCCGGTTCGGCGGCCGGCTGCGGGCGCTGCTCGCCCAGCTCGTCACGGACCCGCTCCGCCCGGTGGCGCAGCTGACGCTCAACGCCCCCGAAGAGGACCGTGCCGCCATCGACCGGCTGGCCGGCGAGGACCTGCCCCTGCCCGAGTACACCATGCACGGGGCGTTCGCCCGGCAGGCCCGCCGTACCCCTGACGCCACCGCGCTGGTCCACGAGGCCGGGCACACCACGTACGCCGAGCTCGACGCGCGCGCCGAGGCGCTGGCGGGCCGGCTGCTCGCCCAAGGTGTGACGCCCGGGTCCGTCGTCGCCGTCGCCGTGCCCCGGTCCGCAGAGACCCTGGCCGCCCTGCTCGGCGTCCTCAAGGCCGGCGCCGCCTATCTGCCGGTCGACGTCGACTACCCGGCCGACCGGGTCCGCTACCTGCTCGAGGACTCCGGGGCGCGGACCGTCGTCGTCACCGCCGTCTCCCGGACCCGGCTCCCCGTCCTCGACGGTGTGACGCATCTCGTCCTCGGCGAGAAGGACCTGGCCCCGGCGCCGGTCGCCGTGTCCGTCCACCCGGACGAGGCGGCGTACGTGATCTACACCTCCGGTTCAACGGGCCGCCCCAAGGGCGTCGTCGTGTCCCACCGCGCGGCCGCCGGCCAGCTCGCCTGGACCGCCGAGCGGTTCGGGTACGGCCCCGGCGAGCGGGTGCTGCACCAGTACTCGACCAGCTTCGACCCGTCCGTGCTGGAGATCTTCACTCCGCTGCTCACCGGCGGCACCGTGGTGATCGCACGCCCGGACGGGCACCACGACCCGGCGTACCTCGTCGACCTGGTCCGCCGCGAGCGGGTCACCAGCATCGACCTGGTGCCCCCGCTCTACGGCGCGCTCCTCGCGGAGGACGGCCCGGACGAGTGGTGGGTGACGCTCCGTCGCGCCTTCAGCGGCGGCGAGGCCCTGCCGGTGCCGCTCGCCCGGCGCTGGCGGGAGCGCACCGGGGTGCCGCTGTTCAACGTGTACGGGCCCACCGAGGCCGTCATCCAGGTCACCAGCTGGGAGGCCGGCTCCGGCACCGAGGACGCGGGCACCGTGCCCATCGGGCGGCCGGTGTCGAACACCCGCCTGTACGTCCTCGACGGCTACCTGCGCCCCGTCGCGGCGGGCGAGCCCGGCGAGCTCTACATCGCGGGCGGGCAGCTGGCCCGCGGCTACCACGGTCGCACCGCGCTGACCGCGGAGCGTTTCGTCGCCGATCCGTTCGGCGGTCCGGGAGAGCGGATGTACCGCACCGGAGACATGGTTCAGTTCAGTGGAGACGGTGTGCTCACCTACCTCGGGCGCACCGACCACCAGGTCAAGATCAGGGGTAACCGGGTGGAACTCGGTGAAATCGAGGCCCGGCTGCGTGACGAGCCGGCCGTCGGCGACGCGGTCGTCGTGGCACGCGAGGACGAGCGGGGAGTCAAGCAGCTGGTGGCCTACCTGGTACCGGCCGCAGGGGCGCGGGACCTGGACATCGAGGCGGTGCGCGAGGCCCTGACCGGCTCCCTGCCCGCGCCGATGGTGCCCACCCACTTCGTACGGCTCGACGCGCTGCCGCTGACGCCCGGGGGGAAGACAGACCTCAAGGCGCTGCCCGCGCCCGAGGTCCGCAGGCGGCGGGCCGGCGACGCCCGCGAGGGCCGCGAGCAGCAGCTCTGCGCCATCTTCGCCGACGTGCTCGGCATCGACGGCGTCGACGCCGAGGAGGACTTCTTCGTCCTGGGCGGCGACAGCATCCTCTCCATGTCGGTCTCCAGCCGCGCCCGCAAGGCCGGCCTCGCGGTGACCCCGCGCGACGTCTTCGAGCACCGCACCCCGGCCGCCCTCGCGGCCGCCCTCGGCGGCGCGCAGGCCGCCGTCCCGGCCGTGACCGCGGACTCCGACGGCGTCGGCGACATCACCCTGCTGCCGATCGTCCACCAGCTCCGCGAGGACGGCGGCACGATCAGCCGCTTCAACCTCTCGATGCTGCTGCAGGCGCCAGCCGACGCGGACGCCGGCAAGCTGGCGCAGGTCCTCCAGACGGTCCTCGACCACCACGACGGACTGCGCCTCACCCTGACCCGCATGGACCTCGGCCCGGCCATCCCCGCGCTGTGGTCCGCCCGGACGACCGCTGCCGGTTCGGTGGACGCCGCCGCGCTGCTGCGCCGCGTCGACGTACGCGACCTGGACGAGGCGGGGCTGCGCGCGGTCGTCGCCGAGGAGTCCGACGCCGCGGCCGGCCGCCTCGACCCCGACAGCGGCGCGACGGTGCAGGCCGTGTGGTTCGACGCGGGCGCCGAGCGGCCCGGGCGCCTGCTCCTCGTCGTCCACCACCTCGTGATGGACGGCGTGTCCTGGCGGGTGCTCCTCGGCGACCTCGCCGCCGCGTGGGACGCCGTCGTCCGCGGTGAGCGCCCGGTCCTGGAACCGGTGCCGACCTCCCTGCGCCGGTTCGCCCGGGAGGTCGCCGAGCAGGCCTCCTCCCCGCAACGGCAGGCCGAACTCCCTTACTGGGCCAAGATCCTGGCCCCCGGTGCCGAGCTCGTCGCCGGAGCCACCCGCACCGGGACCGCGGGCGCGGCCCGGGAGCACGTCGTCACGCTGCCCGCCGACGAGACCCGGGCGCTGCTCACCACCGTGCCCGCGGCCGCCGGCGCCGACGTCACCGAGGTGCTGCTCGCCGCCCTCCGGCTGGCCGTCTCGCGCCGCCGCCCCGGCCAGGACGGCGACCTGCTGGTCGACCTTGAGCGGCACGGCCGCGACGGAGTCACCGACGCCGACCTCTCCCGCACCGTCGGCTGGTTCACCAGCCTCCACCCGGTCCGCCTGTCCGCCGCCGAGGACCCCCTCGACGCGCTGAAGCAGGTCAAGGAATCGGTCCGCTCCGCGCCCGACTCCGGTGCCGGGTACGGAATGCTGCGTTACCTCAACCCGCAGCTCGCCCCGGTGTTCGCCCAGCTGTCCACGGCCCAGGTGCTGTTCAACTACTTCGGCCGACTGCCGGCCGACCAGGCCGTGGACTGGGCCCCTGCCGTCGATTCCGACGCGCTGGCCGTCGAGCCGGACGCCGACCTGGCCATGCCGTACCCGCTCCAGATCAACGCTGTGTGCGCGGAGACCCCGGACGGCCCCGAGCTGCGCGCCACCTGGACCTGGCCGGACGGCACCGCGCTGACCGAGGACGACGTCCACGCCCTGGGCGCGGCATGGGCCGACGCCCTGCGCGAGCTCGTCGCCAGGACCGCGGCGCCCGGCGCCCGCCCCGCCCTCACCCCCTCGGACGTACCGCTGGTCGCCCTCACCCAGGCCGACATCGAGCTGGTCGAGCGGGTCAGCCCGGTGCCGGTGGCCGACATCTGGCCGCTGTCCCCGCTCCAGGAGGGCATCTACTTCCACGCCAGTTACGACACGACCGCGCTGGATGTCTACACCGCGCAGGACACCTTCGACTTCGGCAGCAGGCTCGACGCCGACCGGCTGCGCGCCGCGTGCGCGACCCTGCTGCGCCGGCACCCCAGCCTGTGCGCGGGCATCGTCAGCGACGGTCTGCCCGAGCCCGTGCAGTTCGTCTCCCCGGCCTCTGAGCTTCCCGCACCGCTGACCGAGATCGACCTGACCGGCCTGACCGAGACCGACCGGCGGGCCCGGCTCGCCGAGATATCCGACGCCGACCGCCGGCGGCGGTTCGACCTGGCTGCGCCCCCGCTGTTCCGGCTCACCCTGATCCGGCTCACCGACACCACCGACCGGCTGATGCTCAGCCACCACCTCGTCGCGTGGGACGGCTGGTCCCAGTCCCTGTTCCTGGACGAGCTGCTGGGGCTGTACGCGGCGTCCGGCGACGACAGCGCCCTGCCCGCCCCCGGCACCTACCGCGACTACCTGGGCTGGCTGGAGGGACGGGACTTCGACGCGGCCCGCGAGACCTGGCGGAGCGCCCTCGCGGGGCTGGACGAGCCGACCCTCGTCGCCCGCGAGCGCGGCGACGAGCCGACCATCCCGCGCCGCCGCACCCTCAGCCTCGGCCGGCCCCTGAGCGAGCGGCTGCGCTCCTCCGCACGCGAGCACGGCCTGACCATCAACGCGGTGCTGTCCGCCGCGTGGGCGCTTGTCCTGTCCGCCACCGTGGGCCGCGACGACGTGGTGTTCGGCGCCACCGTCGCCGGCCGCCCCGCGGACGTGCCCGGAGTCGACACGACGATCGGCATGTTCCTCAACACGGTGCCCCAGCGGATCACCCTCGATCCGGCCGAGCCGGTCGGTGACCTGCTGCGCCGCATCCAGGCCGAGCGGGTCGCGCTGATGGACCACGAGTACCTGGGGCTCGCCGAGCTCCAGCGCGCCGGCGGTCACCCGACCCTCTTCGACACCCTGTACGTCCTGCAGAACTTCGCCGACGAGGGAGCCTTCCGGCAGCTGACGGAGCGCCACGGCATCACCGGTGTGGGCAGCGTGGACGCCACCCACTACCCGATGACGCTGATCGTCAACCCGGCCGAGACGGTCCAGATCAAGCTGGAGTACCGCCCCGACCTGGTGGACGACGAGCAGGCCGCCGCCACCCTGGACCGCTTCGGCGCCCTCGTGGAGCGGCTGATCGGCGACCTGACCGGCCGGGTGGGCGCCCTGGACCTGCTGCTGCCCGGCGAGCGCGAGTCCCTCGCCAGTGACTGGGCCGGAAGCCGGGAGCCGGTGCCGAACGAGACCGTCGCGGACATGCTGTCCGCCCAGGTGGCCCGCACCCCGGACGCCGTCGCCCTGGTCTTCGGCGAGCGCGCCCTGTCGTACGCCGAACTGGACGCGCACATCAACCGGATCGCCCGGCTGCTGCTGGCCCGGGGCGCCGGACCGGAGAAGACCGTCGCCCTGGCGCTGCCGCGCTCCATCGACATGGTGGCCGCGCTGTTCGCCGTCCTGCGCACGGGAGCGGCGTACCTGCCGCTGGACCTCGACCACCCGGCGGACCGGCTGCGGCTGATGGTCGAGGACACCGCGCCGCTGTGCCTGCTGTCCACGGCCGCCGTCGCCCCGACCCTGCGCGGCGAGTCCGGCCCGGCGGCCCCGGAGCTCCTGCTGGACGACGAGGCCGTGGCGGCCGAGCTGGCCGGGCTCCCGGGCGGCGAGGTCACCGACGCCGAGCGGCCCGCGTTCGCCCGCGACCGGGCGGACCGGCTGGAGCACCCGGCGTACGTCATCTACACCTCCGGCTCCACCGGCAAGCCCAAGGGCGTCGTCACCCCGTACCGGGGCCTGACGAACATGCAGCTCAACCACCAGAAGGAGATCTTCGACCCGGCGATCGCCTCGGCCGGCGGAAGACGCCTGCGCATCGCGCACACCGTCTCCTTCGCCTTCGACATGTCCTGGGAGGAGCTGCTCTGGCTCGTCGAGGGCCACGAGGTGCACGTCTGCGACGAAGAGCTCCGCCGCGACGCCGAGGCCCTGGTCGCCTACTGCGACCGCCACCGCGTCGACGTGGTCAACGTGACGCCCACGTACGCCCAGCTCCTCATCGAGGAGGGCCTCCTCGACCAGGCCGAAGCCGACGACACCGCGGCCGGCAGGCACCGCCCCGCGCTGGTGCTCCTCGGCGGCGAGGCGGTGTCCGACACGGTGTGGACGAAGCTGCGCCGCACCGAGGGCACCTACGGCTACAACCTGTACGGGCCGACCGAGTACACAATCAACACCCTCGGCGGCTCCACCACCGACAGCGCGACCCCCACGGTCGGCCTCCCCATCCGCAACACCCGCGCATACGTCCTGGACGCGATGCTGCGGCCGGTCCCGCCGGGCTGCCCCGGTGAGCTGTACATCGCCGGAACGGGCCTGGCCCGCGGCTACCACGACCGGCCCGGCCTCACCGCCGAACGGTTCGTCGCAGATCCGTTCGGGGAGCCGGGGGAGCGGATGTACCGCACCGGCGACCTCGTCCGGCAGCGGCCGGACGGTCTGCTGGACTTCCTCGGCCGCACCGACGATCAGGTGAAGATCCGCGGCTACCGCATCGAGCTGGGCGAGATAGCCGCCGCGCTGTCCGCGCACCCCGAGGTGGCGCACGCCGCCGTGGTCGTCAACGAGGCGACCGGCAGCAAGCGCCTGGTCGGGTACTTCGCCCCTGAGGCAGGCACCGAGGCGGGGGAGGAACTGCCGCAGCGCCTGCGCGAGCACCTGAAGGCCGGCCTGCCGGACTACATGGTCCCCGCCGCCCTCGTGCCCGTCGGCACCCTTCCGCTGACCGTCAACGGCAAGTTGGACGTCCGCGCCCTGCCCGCCCCTGACTTCGGTGGTAGGGGCCCCAGCCGCGCCCCGCGCACCCCGCGGGAGGAGACGCTGTGCGCGCTCTTCGCGGAGGTGCTCGGCCTGCCCGCGGGCAGCGTCGGCATCGACAGCGACTTCTTCGAGCTCGGCGGCCACTCCCTGCTGGCCACCCGCCTGGTCAGCCGCGCCCGCACCGCGCTCGACGCCGAGCTCGCCATCCGCGACCTGTTCGAGGCGCCCACCGTGGCGGAACTGGTGGACCGCGCGGCACGCTCCGGCGCCGCCGCCCGGCCCGCGCTGACCGCGGGCGAGCGGCCCGCCGAACTGCCGCTGTCGCACGCCCAGCAGCGGCTGTGGGTCATCCAGCAGATCGAGTGCACCTCCGCGGCGTACAACTTCCCGCTGGTCATGCGGCTGCGCGGAGCCCTGGACGTGGACTCCTGGACCGCGGCACTCGCCGATGTGACCGCCCGTCACGAGGCTCTGCGCACCGTCTTCGCGGAGCGTGACGGCCAGGCCTTCCAGCGGGTCCTGTCCGCCGAGGAGGCCAGGCCCGCGGTCGAGCACCTGCGGGCGGCCGAGGACGAGGTGCCGGGCCTGGTCGACGCGGCGATCAACCGCCCCTTCGACCTCGCCGCCGAACTGCCGCTGCGCGCCACGGTCATCGAGGTGGCGCCGGACGAGCACGTCGTCGTGATCCTGCTGCACCACATCACCACCGACGAGTGGTCGGACCGGCCGTTCCTGCGAGACCTGGCCACCGCCTACGCCTCCCGCGTCGAGGCCGGTACCGCTCCCGGCTGGGAGCCGCTGCCCGTCCAGTACGCCGACTACGCGCTGTGGCAGCAGCGCCTGCTCGGCGCCCCCGCCGACGCGGACAGCCTGGCCGCCCGGCAGCTGGACCACTGGCACTCGGTGCTGGACGGGGCTCCGGAGGAGCTGGAGCTGCCCACAGACCGGCCCCGCCCGGCCCGCCCCGCGTTCACCGGCGCCGAGCTGGACATCGCGTTCGACGCGGACGTCCACCAGGGGCTCAAGCGGATCGCCCGCGAGACCGGCGCCAGCATGTTCATGGTCGTGCACGCGGCCGTCGCCACCCTGCTGCACCGCCTGGGCGCCGGTACGGACATCCCGCTCGGCTCCCCGATCGCGGGCCGCGGCGACGAGGCGTTGGACGACCTTGTCGGCTTCTTCGTCAACACCCTCGTACTGCGCACCGACCTGAGCGGAGACCCGAGCTTCACCGAGCTGCTGGCCCGGGTCCGCGAGACGGACCTGGCGGCGTTCTCCCACGCGGACGTGCCGTTCGAGTCGGTCGTCGAGAAGCTCAACCCGACGCGGTCACTGTCCCGGAACCCGCTGTTCCAGGTGATGGTCGGCTATCACGCCCGTACCGGCGACGAGCTGGAACTGGCCGGGCTCGGCGTGGAGTACGTGCCGTTCCGCATCCGCTCCGCCAAGTTCGACCTGGTGTTCAGCTTCACCGAGCACACGGACGCCGACGGCGGCGCCGGGGCGCTGGTCTGCCGCCTGGAGTTCGCCACCGAGCTCTTCGACCAGGAGACCGCCGAGCGGATCGGCGAGCGGCTGCGTACGCTGGCCGCGGCGCTGGCCGCGGCGCCCGGGGAGCCCGTCTCACAGGCGGAGATCCTCAGCCCTGACGAGCGCCACCTGGTCCTCGACGGCTTCAACGGCACCCCCCGCGAGGTCGAAGAGGAGACCCTGCCGGCCCTGTTCGCCCGGCGGCTCTCCGAGCGGCCCGAGGCGGTCGCCGTCGTGGACCACGCGCGTTCACTGACCTACGAGCGGCTGGACGCCCGGGCCAACCGGATCGCCCGTCTGCTGGCCGCGCACGGGGTGGGCGCCGAGAGCGTGGTCGGCGTGGCCGTGCCCCGCTCGGCCGACATGATCGCCACGGTGCTGGCCGCGCTCAAGCTGGGCGCGGCGTTCCTGCCGCTCGACCTGGCCCACCCCGCCGACCGCCTCGCCTACATGATCGAGGACTCGGGGGCGGCGCTGGTCGTCGGCACCGAGCCGGTGGCCGGGAAGATCCCCTCCGTGACGGACGTACCGCTGGTACTGCTCGACGCGCCGCAGACCGCCGCCGAACTGGATGCGCTGTCCGAATCCGCCGTCGAAAGCGCGCCGGCCGGCCTGGACCAGGCCGCGTACGTCATCTACACGTCCGGTTCCACCGGTCGGCCCAAGGGCGTCGTCGTCC
Organism: Streptomyces sp. NPDC127084; assembly: GCF_042724175.1. Taxonomy (NCBI): domain Bacteria; kingdom Bacillati; phylum Actinomycetota; class Actinomycetes; order Kitasatosporales; family Streptomycetaceae; genus Streptomyces; species Streptomyces sp. NPDC127084. The sequence goes on along the minus strand of NZ_JBHXFA010000019.1, from coordinate 2,835 downwards.
CCCACGAGGGCGTCGCCAGTCTGGTGGCCACCGCCGTCGACCGGATGGGCCTGGAACGCGACAGCCGGGTCCTGCAGTTCGCCTCGATCGGCTTCGACGTCTTCGTCTTCGAGCTCGCGATGGCCCTGTGCCACGGCGGACGCCTCGTCCTCATCACCGACGAGGCTCGGGTCGCCGGCCCCGCGCTCACCGACTTCCTCGCGGACCAGCGGATCACCCATATGATCCTGCCGCCGTCGCTTGTCTCGGCGCTGCCGCCGGGCTGCGAGCTGCCCGAGGGCTCCACCGTCCTCGTGGGCACCGAGACGGTGCCGCCGGACCTCTTCGAGCGCTTCGGCGCCACGGCCCACCTGATCTGCGCGTACGGGCTCACCGAGGCGACGGTCAACTCCACGCTGTGGCCGGCGCGCGAGCATGGCGGCCGACCGGGCGGCCGGGTCCCCATCGGGCGCCCCGACCCCAACACCCGCTGCTACGTCCTGGACGACCACCTGCGTCCGGTCCCGCCGGGCGTCGTGGGCGAGCTGTACGTCGCCGGACGCGGCCTCGCGCGCGGCTACCTCGGCAAGGCCGGGCTCACCTCGGAGCGGTTCGTCGCGGACCCCTTCGGCCCGGCCGGCGGCCGCATGTACCGCACCGGCGACCGCGCCCGCTGGCGCGCCGACGGCAACCTCGACTTCCTCGGCCGGGTCGACACCCAGGTGAAGGTGCGCGGTTTCCGTATCGAGCTCGGCGAGATCGAGGCCGCGCTCGCCTCGCACCCGTCGGTTGCCCAGGCCGCCGTACTGCCGGACCGGGACGGCGACATCGTGCGCCTGATCGGCTACGCGGTACCGGAGGCCGGCCGGCCGGACCCGCAGGAGCTGCGCGCCCACGTGGCCGGACTGCTGCCCGAGTACATGGTGCCGGCGCTCGTCATGGCGCTGGACGGCCCACTGCCGCTGACGCCCAACGGCAAGCTGGACCGCAAGGCGCTGCCGGCGCCGGACTGGACCGCGATGACCGGCGACGCCCGCCCGGCCACCGAGACGCAGGCCCGCCTCGCGGACCTGTTCTGCGACATCCTCAGGCTGGACAGCGTCGGCGTCCACGACAACTTCTTCGCGCTGGGCGGCCACTCCATGGCCTCGATGCGGCTCTTGGGCCGCATCCGCGCCGAGTTCGGGGTGGAGCTGAGCATCCGCGACGTCTTCGACGCGCTGACGGTGGCCGGTCTGGCCGGCAAGCTGGAGGGTGCCGCGGCCGCTCGCCCGGCGCTGCGGCCGGCCGAGCACGCGGACGTCGGCCCGCTGCCGATCGCACCGGTCCAGCGCTGGCAGTGGGAGTCGCACGGGCGCGCCCCCGGCTTCGACAGCGCCTTGGTGCTGCGCTCTCCCGAGGGCGGCCTGGACACCGACGCCCTGGCCGTGGCCCTCGCCGACGTGGTGGCCCGGCACGAGCCGCTGCGCACGGCGTTCACCGAGCACGACGGCGGACTGCTCCAGCGGCCGGTCGAAGGCCCGGCCCTGGTCCTCGACCGGTGCGCGGACCTGGACGCCCGCCTCGCGGAACTCGCCGCGGCGCACCCGGACCTGGCAGCCGAGGCCCCGCTGCGGGCCCACCTGCTGACGGACCCCGCGGGCGCCCAGGCGCTCCTGCTGACCATGCACTACCTCGCGGTGGACGAGTGGTCGGTGGTCCCGCTGTTCCGCGACCTCACCACGGCCTACACGGCCCGGGCGGCCGGCGCGGCGCCCGAGTGGGAACCGCTGCCGGTGACGTACGGGGACTACACCCGCTGGGCGCACGAGGTGCTGGGCGATCTCGCCGACCCGGACAGCCGGGGCGGGCGGCAGCTCGCGTACTGGAGGCAGACGCTTCACGACGCCCCGGCGGAGCTGGCGCTCCCGACGGACGGCCCGCGCCCCGCCGCCGAGGGCGGCGACTACGTGGGCTTCGTCCTGGACGAGCAACTGCACGCGTCCGTGGACGAGCTGGCCCGGGCGACCGGAACCAGCATGTTCATGGTGCTGCACTCGGCGCTCGCGGTCCTGCTCACCGCCCACGGCGCGGGCACCGACCTGCCCATCGGTACGATGGTCGCCGGTCGCGGGGACGACCAGCTCGCCGATCTGGTCGGCTGCTTCCTCAACACCGTGGTGCTGCGCACCGACACGGCCGGCGACCCAGCCTTCACGGAGCTGCTGACCCGGGTCCGGGAGACCACGCTCAGCGCGCTCGACCGGCAGGACGTGCCGTTCGACGCGGTCGTGCGGGCCACTGGACTGCCGCCCAAGGGCCCGCAGGTCATGGTGATCCACCACGAGCAGGCGGACCTCGGACAGCTGGAGGGCGGCATGGGGTCCTTCCACGCCGTACCGACCGGCACGGCGCGAGCGGAGCTGACCCTCAGCTTCTACGAGCCGCAGGGTGACGGACCCGTGCACTGCGAGCTCATCTACGCGCACGGCCTGCTCGGCCCGGCCAAGTCCCGGCAGCTCGCCGAAGAACTTCAGACCCTGCTGCGCACCGCCGCGGCCGACCCCGAGCAGCCGCTCTCCGCGCTGTTCACCGCATAGTCCACGAGGAGCGAAGACGTATGAGCACCAACCCGTTCGAAGACCCGCAGGGCCGTTTCCTGGTCCTGGTCAACGACGAGAACCAGCACTCGCTGTGGCCGTCCTTCGCCGAGGTCCCCGCCGGCTGGCGGACCGTCTTCGGCGAGGACACCCGTGAGGCCTGCCTCGCCTACACCGAGTCCAACTGGACCGACCTGCGCCCCGCGAGTCTGATCGCCCAGCAGGGCTGATCCCCGCCGCCGTCACGAAACGCCGCCGCCCGCGGAGAGCTCCTCTC
>NZ_JBHXFA010000018.1:39487-64188 GCF_042724175.1 Streptomyces sp. NPDC127084 | reverse complement strand
ATGGACGGGGTATCAACTAATCTGGCGTTGATTTTTGGCACGCTGTTGAGTTCTCAAGGAACGGACGCTTCCTTCGTACTCACCCGCAGAACATTTTCTGAGGCTTTCCTCCGGGCGCTTCCCTTCGGTGTTTCCAGCTTAGCAGATCCGTTTTCCGTTTCTGCCACCCGCTGGAGCGGGCTGCCTTCCTGTTCTTTCGCTTTCGCGATTTCCCTTTCCGGCGTTTCCGACTCTATCAGATCCTTTCGGGCCTGACTCCCAGTCAGAGGGGTTTGTCTTCCCGACCTCGCAGCCGTTCCGACGTCCAAACTCTAGCGGATTTCCCAGACGGCTCATAATCGAGCCTTTCGAAATGAATTTCGACATGCGAAATCCATCCCGGATGGGAGTCGTTCGGAGTTTGGTTGCCGCTGTCAGCGGCGGGATGGTCGCCTCGGCGCCGTACCGGCTCCGTGACAACTCGAAGAACCTTACGGATCGCCCCAGGGCGTGTCAACCTGGCCGGGGCGGCCTGCGTTGGGGTCCTCGGCTACTCCAGATCGCTCAGTCGGCCGCCCGCGTCCGGCAGGGTGTGCTCCACGCGGCGCAGCAGGCGGATCAGCACCTCGCCAAGCACCCCGCGCTCCTCGCTCGAGAGGTCCTGGAGCAGCTCCTCTTCGAAGTCGGACGCCATGCGCATCGCCTCAAGCCACTTCGTGCGGCCCTCGTCCGTCAGCTCGACGATGACGCGTACCCGGTTGTTCTCGTCGCGATCACGGGTGACCAGACCCTCGCTCGCCATGCGGTCGATGCGGTGGGTCATGGCGGCCGGGGTGAGACCGAGCCGCTTGGCGAGTTCGCCCGGGCCAAGGCGGTAGGGCTCGCCTGAGAGTACGAGGGTCTTCAGGACCTCCCACTCGGCGTTGCTGATGCCGAGGGTCGCGACCTGGCGCCCGTACGCGACGTTCATCCGGCGATTGAGCCTTCCGAGGGCCGAGACGACCTTCTCGACCTGGGGGTCGAGGTCCCGGAACTCGCGCTGATACGCGGCGATCTGCTCATCGAGGCCCGGCTCCTGCGGGAGTTGCTCCGTCTGCTGCGAGGAGTCGGGTGCGGCCTCGGCGCGGCTCTTCACGCGGCCAGGACGGTGGGGGGTGTCGGGCATGGCGCCACTATCCCATGCCTTCGGTTGGCTTCTAAGTCCTTCGATGTGTACTGTTAAGGCCTTAACTTTAGTTTCGAAGTCTTCAGGCTTCAGTCCTCCCGATTCCAACCAGACCGAGGTAGGTGAGTGTGACCAGGGTGAGGGGCGCCGCGATGCGCCGGATCCAGGCGGGGAACGCGCTGAGCGCGTTCGGGCTCGGCTTCACGGTTCCGTATCTCTATGTGTACGTGGCCCAGGTGCGCGGCCTCGGTGCGACGACGGCGGGGGCGGTGCTCGCCGTGTTCGCCATGGCGGCGCTGGTCGTGCTGCCTTTCACCGGGCGGGCCATCGACCGCAGGGGTCCGCTGCCCGTGGTGGTCGTGGCCGCGCTGCTCGCCTCCGCCGGAGCCATGAGCATGGGGTTGTCCGGGAGCGTGGCGATGGCGGTGCTCTCGGCGGCACTGCTCGGTGCGGGCACGGCAGTGATGCAACCCGCCCTGGCCACGATGATCGTCTGGTCCTCCACTCCGTCCGCTCGTACCCGCGCCTTCGCGACGCAGTTCTTCCTTCAGAACCTGGGACTCGGCGTCGGTGGGCTGATCGGCGGCCAGATCGTGGACCAGAGCAGGCCGGACAGCTTCACCTTGCTGTTCGGCATCGAGGCCGCGATGTTCGTCGTACTGGCCGCGCTCGCAGCGACCGTCCGGCTGCCCGTCTCACCGGCGATCCGTGACGCGATGCCGCGGAACACGGATGCCAAGGCCAAGGGCGGCCTCCGGGCGCTGCTCGGGCACCGCGCCATGGTGCAGCTCTGCGTGCTGGGCTTCGTGCTCTTCTTCGCCTGCTACGGGCAGTTCGAGTCCGGGCTTGCGGCCTACGGCACGGAGGCAGCCGGTATCGGCCCCGAGACGCTGGGCTACGCCCTTGCCGCGAACACCGCGGTGATCGTGGCCGCGCAGTTCCTCGTACTGAAGTACGTCGAACGGCACCGTCGGAGCCGGGTGATCGCCGCAGTCGGTCTGCTCTGGGCGGTCGCCTGGCTGCTCGCGGGCTACGCCGGTCTCGGGCATGGCAGTCAGGCCATGGCGGCCGCCGCGTTCATCGCGACATACGGACTCTTCGGGCTCGGTGAGGCGATGTTGTCGCCGACCGTGGCGCCGCTGGTCGCCGATCTGGCCCCGGAGTCGATGGTCGGGCAGTACAACTCGGCGTTCGCGCTGGTCAAGCAGCTCGCGCTGGCAGTTGGACCGGCAGTCGGCGGACCGATGGGCGCCACACTGCACGGCCCGTACATCGTGACGTTCGTACTCTTCTCGCTCGGCATCACCGTCCTGGCCCTGCGCCTGGGCAGGCGGCTCACGCTTGTGCAGGACCAGCCGGCCCTCGCCGTGAAGTCGCGGGTCGTGGCGCAGCGCAGGCCACACCCCGAGAGCCCCGCAAGCCGGGACAACCGGGATAGCCGGCAGAGCGTCGAGGCCGCCGCCTAAGCGGGCCGGTCGGGCTGATCGGGCAGGGCGAATTCGCACCACACCGCTTTGCCACCGCCTGGAGTGCGGCGACTGCCCCAGGACGAGGCGATCGTCGCGACGATGGAGATACCGCGACCCGCCTCGTCCTCCGATTCGGCGCGGCGCCGGCGCGGCAGGTGGTCGTCGCCGTCCGTCACCTCGATGATCAGGCGCCGGTCGGTGCGGCGTAGCCGCAGCCGCATGGGTGGTGTGCCGTGCTGGAGCGAGTTGGCGACGAGTTCGCTGGCCGCGAGGACGCCCAGATCACACAGCTCCACCGGGAAGCGCCAGGAGGCGAGGACCCCGGAGGCGAAGGCGCGGGCGCGAGGCGCGGCTTCGATGCCGCCGAGCAGTTCCAGGGCGGCGTTGTGGAAGAGCTCGGCGTCCGCCCCGGCACGGGTGGGGTGCTGGACGACGAGCACGGCGACATCGTCGTCATGCTCCGCCGTCACTCCGAGGGAGCGGATCAGCCGGTCGCACACCACCTGCGGAGTGCCGCTCGCGCCCGCGAGCGCCTGTTCCAGCGCGGCCACGCCCTCGTCGATGTCCTCGCCACGGCGCTCGACCAGGCCGTCCGTGTAGAGCACGGCGAGCGAGCCGGGAGGCAGTGGGAGCGTGCCGGATGTGTGCAGCCAGCCGCCGGTACCGAGCGGGGGGCCGGTCGGTTCCTCGGCGCGGTGCACGACCCCGTCCGCGTCCCGTACGAGGATCGGCAGATGGCCGGCCGACGCGTACACGAGACGGCCCTCATTGGGGTCGTGGACGGCGTAAGCACAGGTGGCGATCTGGGTGGCGTCGATCTCGGAGGCCAGTCCGTCGAGGAGTTGGAGCACCTCGTGCGGGGGCAGATCGAGCCGGGCGTAGGCGCGGACGGCGGTGCGCAGTTGTCCCATGACGGCCGCGGCACGTACGCCGCGGCCCATGACGTCGCCGATGACCAGGGCCGTACGTCCGGCGCCGAGGGTGATCACGTCGTACCAGTCGCCGCCGACCGCCGCGTCCGTGCCGCCCGGCCGGTACTCGGCGGCGATCCGCAGGTCGTCCGGCTGTTCGAGCTCCTGCGGGAGCAGGGAGCGCTGGAGGGTGACCGCGGTCTCGCGGTGGCGGCGCTCGCTGGCGCGCAGTCGCTCGGCGGCTTCGGCGTGGTCGGTGACATCGGCGGCGAACACGAGGACACCGCTGTCCTGGCCGGGAGCGAGAGCAGGGGCGAAGGCGGCGGCGGGCAGGCAGGTGATCGTGTACGAGCCTCCGCCCGGTACTCGGCGGGACTTCACCGTGCGCTTCTTGCCGCTGCGCAGGACCTGGTCCATCAGCGGCAGCAGGCCCAGCTCGACAAGCTCGGGGCAGGCGTCGGCGACGGGGGCTCCGGTGGGCCGGGGGCCGAAAGCCGCGCTGTACGCGTCGTTGACGTACGCGATGCGGTGCTCGGGGCCGTGGACGAGGGCGACGAGCGCGGGGAGGCGGCCGAGCAGCTCCCGCACGGCGAACTGCTCCAGCGTGGGTGTGCTGTGCGGCTCCCGGGTCTCGATGCCGCTGCCCGCGCCACCTGTGCCGCCGCTCTGTACGCTCCCGGTGCTCTCGCTGCTCGCGGCGGCGTTCGAGGCTGCACTGGCGGCCGAGACGTCCGATGCGTCAGAGGAATCAGAGGCAACAGAGGCGTCAGAAGCGTCGGAGTTCGGCGACGGTGGCTCGGGGCGACGCCGGTCGTACTCGCCACGGGCCGCTGGCACGGAGCCGCGGTCGATCCGCGCTGCCGCGCGACGCTGCGTGCCGGGGAGCCGGGCGCTCCAACGCGTGAAGTTCACGGATTTTCAAGCCTCGCGTGTTCTTTTGCTGATCGTCTCGGGTAGCAGCGTGGCAGGTGCTGGTCTGCTGATCGTCGTGGGGCATCCCACCACGGGGACGGGGCTCTCCGTTCAGTCGCGGCTCACGCGGGTCACGCCGGTCACTCCATGATCTCCACCACTGGCAGGGGCCGACGCGCCTATCGTCACACGCACAGTGTGGCCGACCGCACTGACAGGAGGGTCAATCCTCCGCGCGATCCTCACTCGTCCGTGGTTCCCGGCTACCCTTCCCCCCTCTCTCGCCACGGCTCCTCCCCCGGCTCTGCCCACGGCCCTTGCCGAGAGAGGGCGGATCCTCATGACGGCGTGTGAGGGGTTTGGAGGGGACTGCGCCGGCGGCGAGTTCGAACTCCGCGCGGGGGTGTTCGAGCGAGCCGAGCGAGACGATCTCCCTCTTGAAGAGCCCGGAGAGCGTCCATTCCGCCAGAATGCGCGCCTTCCGGTTGAGCGTGGGCATCCGGCTCAGGTGGTACGCGCGGTGCATCAGCCACGCCGGATACCCCTTGAGCTTGCGCCCGTACACATGGGCGACGCCCTTGTGCAGCCCGAGCGATGCCACTGAGCCGACGTAGGCGTGCGCGTACTCCTTGAGGGGCTGTCCGCGCAGCGAGGCGACGATGTTCTCGGCGAGCACCTTGGTCTGGCGGACGGCGTGCTGGGCGTTCGGAGCCGTCACCGTGCCGGGCACCGAGGACGTCACATCGGGTACGGCGGCTGCGTCACCGGCCGCCCAGGCGTGTTCGACGCCCTCGACGGTGAGCCGCGGGGTGCACTTGAGACGGCCGTGTTCGTTGAGCGGCAGGTCCGTCGCGGCGAGGACGGGCGCGGGTTTGACGCCCGCGGTCCACACGACCGTGCGGGTGGGGAAGCGGCTGCCGTCGCTGAGGACGGCGACACGGTTCTCGCAGGATTCCAGTCGGGTCTCAAGCCGTACGTCGATGTTGCGGCGGCGCAGCTCACGCACGGTGTACGTGCCCATCTCCTCGCCGACCTCGGGGAGGATGCGGTTGCTCGCCTCGACCAGGACCCATTTCAGGTCGTTCGGCTTGATGTTGTGGTAGTAGCGCGTCGCGTAACGGGCCATGTCCTCCAGCTCACCGAGCGCCTCGACCCCGGCGAAGCCACCGCCGACGACCATGAAGGTGAGGGCGGCGTCGCGCAGGGCCGGTTCCCGGGTGGAGGAGGCGATGTCCATCTGCTCGATGACGTGGTTGCGCAGGCCGATGGCCTCCTCGACCGTCTTGAAGCCGATGCCGTAGGCGGCGAGGCCGGGGACGGGGAGGGTGCGCGAGATCGAGCCGGGGGCGATGATCAGCTCGTCGTAGCCGATCTCGACCGGGCCGGTCCCGTCGTCGTCCGCGGCGAGGGTGGTGACGGTCGCGGTGCGCTTGGCGTGGTCGACGGCCCTGACTTCGCCGATGAGGAGGGTGCATCGCTCCAGGACGCGGCGGAGCGGCACGACGACATGGCGCGGCGAGATGTTCCCGGCGGCGGCTTCGGGCAGGAAGGGCTGATAGGTCATGTACGGCTCATGGGTGACCACGAGGATCTCGATCTCCCCGCGGCCCAGCTCGCCCTTGAGTCTCTTCTGGAGGCGGAGCGCGGTGTACATCCCCACGTAGCCTCCGCCGACGACGAGGATGCGGGTGCGGGTGCGCGGCGAAGTGCCGGGCGGCGTGTCCCGGGTGTATGCAGCCTTCACCATCCCATGACGCAACGGCCTCAGGAGTTTGTCCACAGGCTCGGCAAATTGTGTGACCGGAGACGCGGGCTCGGCACCATCGGTCCGATATGCGACTGTGGGGGAAAATGACCAGGTCAGGGTAGGTCTCGCGGGTAGGGAGAGTGGGGGGAATCGGGAACGTTCCGGCTCTTGCTCCGATCGGGGGGCACACCGTGCGGAAGAGCCCCTTCTGAATTGACCCTGACTCAACTATGTTCTTACTTCGCCGGGGGGCGACAGGACGGTGACTCGTCCCATACGCCCCGGCAGCCAGGGGAGGGTGTCTCCGGGGGGAGACACCTAAATCATTACCGGGGGAACAGATATGCATATTCAGGACGCGCATTGGCAGACCGCTGTCGCTTCCGACAGCAACGGACGCTCCGTGACGGGCCAGGTCGCGGACGCTGTGGCAGGCAATGCGGCAGGTACGGGTATGGGAGCCGGCGCGGGAACAGGCGCCGGGACGGCGACGATGGCCGCGGCGGGTTCCGCCGGCGCCACGGGGGCGCTCACCGGCTCGCTGGCCGGAGGCGGCATCGGCGGGGGAGCGCGACGCGCGGCGCCCCTGCGGGTGGACGCCCAGCGCAACCTCGAACACGTGCTGCGGGCCGCCCGCGAGGTGTTCGGCGAGCTGGGATACGGCGCGCCGATGGAGGACGTGGCACGCCGGGCGCGGGTCGGTGTCGGTACCGTCTACCGCCGCTTCCCGAGCAAGGACGTGCTGGTGCGACGGATAGCCGAGGAGGAGACCTCCCGGCTCACGGAGCAGGCGCGTGCCGCGCTGGGGCAGGAGGACGAACCGTGGTCGGCGCTCTCCCGCTTCCTGCGGACCTCGGTCGCCTCGGGTGCGGGTCGGCTGCTGCCGCCGCACGTGCTGCGGGTCGGTGTGGACGTGGACGACTCGACAGTCGTCCCGGATGTCATCGGCGCCGGCGGGCAGGATGCCCGCCCGCACGAGCAGGCGGGGAGCGGGGCCGTCGCGCCGAGGGTGCCGCAGCAGCGGCAGAGCTTCGAGGCGCGCGACAGGCACGACGGGCAGCCCGAGCCGCATGCGGGTGCTACGGCGGCCGGAGCACGGCAGTCCGCCGGCCAGCAGTCGGCCGATCTGGATGACGCCGGTGCCGGGGAACTGCTGGAGGTCGTCGGCCAGCTGGTGGAGCGTGCCCGGGGCGCGGGTGAGCTGAGGCGCGATGTCACGGTGGCCGATGTGCTGCTGGTGATAGCCACGGCCGCCCCGTCGCTTCCGGACGCGGCTCAGCAGGCGGCTGCTTCGGCCCGGCTGCTAGACATCCTGCTTGAGGGGCTTCGGTCGCGGCCGATGTAACTGATGCGGGAGGGCGCCGCCGGGGTCGAGCACCGAGGGGTGGACGCCTGCGGCGCCCCTCGACACGCTCGTCGCCAAGGGTGGACACCGTCCGTGCCCGTCGGCACGCCCATCGCCGAAGGTGAACTCCGGGCGGTCGACACCGGCGATCCCCGTGGCCTGCCCATCGCCGAAGGGCGAGCACGAGCGGTCGGCACCGACCGCCCCTCGACACACCCACCACCCAGGGGGTGAACACCGGGCGGTCGACACGTTGCGCCCGTCGGCACACCCACCGCCGAGTGGACGCCGCCCCGCCTCATCACCCGAGGTTTGTCCCGGTAATCCACCCGGATGGGTGGTTGTCCGGCTGATAAGTCCTGACCGTGGTTGTTCTCTGGCACTCTGAGCCGATGTTCGGGTTATGGGGTGTATGGGGGCTTCCTCGATGAGTGTTGACGGTCGCGACGAACCACTCGGCGGTACGAACGGGCCGGGGGCGGGCGGACCGCGCCATGGACACATCCCCAGCCAGGGCGGGCCTGGTCGTCCGCGAGCGGGCGGACCCGCGGGTGGGGGCAGGCACGCACGGCAGGCGAAGCCCGCTGTGCCACCGCAACGCGGTGCGCGAACGGGTGCGGACCGGGCGGGCGGTGATGCCGAGACCGCGCCCCAGGTGATCGCCCTGCCTCCGTCCGATGCCGAGTTGCTCAAGCGGCTGAGGGACAGCGGCGTCAACGGCAACGGCGACCTCAGCGCCTACGAGGAGCTGTTCCGCCGCCACTCGAAGGCCGTGCGCCGCTATGCCCGTACCTGCTGCCGCGACGAGCACACGGCCGAGGACCTGACCGCCGAGGTGTTCGCCCGCACCCTGCACGCGGTACGGGTCGGAGCCGGGCCCGAGCACGCGGTGCGGGCGTATCTGCTGACCGCGGTGCGACGGGTGGCGGCCGACTGGGCCAGGTCGGCGAAGCGGGAGCAGCTCGTCGCCGACTTCGCCGGCTTCCTCGAATGCGCCGTCCTCGCCGACCAGACCGCACAGCCGTCCCCGGCCGCGGCCTCCGGCGGGCACACTCCGGGCGCGGACGTACGGGCGATGCAGGCGGCTGAGCAGTCACTGGCGCTGCGGGCCTTCCGCTCACTGCCGGAGCGCTGGCAGGCCGTGCTCTGGCACACGGCCGTCGAGGAGGAGTCACCCGGCGATGTGGCACCACTCTTCGGGCTGAGCGCCAACGCCACCGCCGTACTCGCCAGCCGGGCCCGCGAAGGTCTGCGCCAGGCCTATCTCCAGGCACATGTGAGCGCCTCGCTCACCGCCAGCGGGGACTGCGCGCAGTACGCAGACCGCTTGGGGGCGTATGCCCGGGGACGGCTGCGGATGCGAGCGGAGCGCGGACTGCGCAGGCATCTGGAGGAGTGCTCCCGATGCCGACTGGCGGCAGGAGAGTTGGAGCAGGTCAACGCGGGGATTCCGGCCGTGGTGCCAGTGGCTGTCATCGGCTGGTTCGCCGCTGGCTACTCGCTCAAGGGGGCCGGCCTCGCGGCGGGCGGGGCGGCGGCCGGTGCCGTCGGGACCGGCGCCGTCGCAGCCGGCGGCGGAACGGCCGGCGCTACAGCGTCAGGGGGAGCGGGCGGAGCTTCTGGGGCATCGGGGGCATCGGGAAGTGCCGTGGTGACGGAGGGGCTTGCCGCTCCGGTGAAAGCCGGTCTTGTCGCGGTGGCGGCGGGCGCGGCCGCGACCGCGGCGCTCGTCTGGGCGCTGTCTTCCGCCTTCCCCGAGGCCTCCCGCCCGGATGCCCTCCCTGAGCCGGTGGCGAAGCCGCCCGCCGCTCAGCCCGTCGTACCCGAAGTCAGCAGCCCGCCCCCTCCCCAGGTGCGCCCCGCCGAGCCCGGAGCGTCCTCCCCCGCGCGTAGGCCGCCACTTGAGCCGGTCGTACGGCATGAGCCCGCCACCGTTCCCGAACCGGCTGCCCCGGCCGCCGCCCCCGAGTTCGCCACCCCGCCGAACGCGGAACCGGCGCCCACACCGAGTCCTTCGGCCACAGTCACCCCTGCACCGTCGGAACCAGCGGTAGCAGCACCACCACCGGCCCCGGAACCCGCCGCCGTCTACCAGGTCAACCGCCTGGCGTATCGCACGTACGGCGGCCACGTGGAGCCGGAGATCACGGTCGGCACGGGTAGCTGGATGTGGCGGCGCTGGGGGATGTCGATCGACGGCGCCCGGTATGGACACGGCATCTCGGTCCGGGCCCGTTCGTCCATCACCATCGACCTCAACCGTCCCTGCCGCGCCTTCGCAGCAGTGGCAGGCGTCGATGACAGCGCTCTGGGGCGTGGCGCTGTGCGCTTCTCGGTGTACGGGGACGGGACGCGGCTGTGGCAGTCGCCGGTGCTGCGCCGGGGTGACACCGCGGTTCCGGTGAACACCGCCATCGCCGGGCACAGCACGATCCGGCTGGTGGTGGAGCCGCAGACGGCGATGGGGTCGGTGGCGATGGCGGACTGGGCACTGGCACGGATCAGCTGCCCCTGAGCCGCCCGGAAGCAGGCATCAGGAGGTAGCGGCGGCGTCCAGCGCCTCGACGGCCTCGGTGAGGCTGAGCCTGGCTCCGGCGGTCCGCTCGGCGGCGAACTTCTCGTCACCGAGGCTCGCCCGCGCCCGGCACTCGACCTCATCCGCCATCCGCTGCTCGGACACCGACCGGGGGCAATCGCCCCGCCAGGCACCGGCCGCCGCGACAAGCCGCACCGCGAGCCGCTCCTCACCGAGCAGCGGCAGCACCGTCGCGGCGCTTTCCGCGAGATGGGCCACGACAAGCTCCGAGCACTGGGCGTCCCTGCCCCTGCGCAGGGACGCGGCAGCCAACCGCGCAGCGGCGGCCACGCCGTCCGGCCGGCCCTCCCGGACGATGACGCGCGCCTCAAGCGCGTCGAGTACGGCCGCGAACTGCGGGGGCGGTGTGCCCCTTCCGCACGCTCCCTGGGCCGCGTCCACGTGCTCCCGGGCGCGCTCGATCTCGCCACGGTCCAGGGCGATGACCGAACGCAGGAAGTCGATGAAACCCAGGACGTCCTTGACGTTGTGGAGCACGGCTTCGTCCATGGCCGCCGCCAGGCCCTTCTCCGCCGCCTCCGTATCCCCCCGGCGCAGGTCGAGGTCAGCGAGCCTCGCGACCAGAAACGGTGCCTCGGCATGGGCGCCCACCTCGCGCGCGAGCTGGAGCGCCTCGCTGAAGGCGGCCCGCGCGTCATCGAACCTGCCGCGCACGACGCTCGCCTCCGCGACGGCGCTCGCCACCTGGGCCCGGACCCAGCGATCGCCGACCCTGCGGCTGATCGCCCGCAGCTCGGCGAGGTCGGCGTCAATGGACGCGAAGCCCCCGCGATGGTCGATGGCCAGATGCGTACGGAACATCAGGACGACGGCGGTCTCCCACTCCCCACCGTGACGCCTGCAGTTGAGGACTGCCGCGTCGAGAGCCGGCAGGGTGCCGCCGGGCCCGTCGATGAGATAGTCCAGGAACGGCCACATCAGACCGGGGAGGCGAGCGGCCACAGAGCCGCCGTCGGCGAAAGCGGTTCGCAGCCGACGCAGGACGCGCTGGGCCTCCGCGTCTTCGCGTAGGTCGCCTTGCGAGCGCTCCTCGATACCCAGGTAGAGTTGCTGCATGCGCAGCTCTATACGGGGCCAGTAGCGGGGGTCGCCGGGATCGTCGGGATCGCCGTCCGGACCGGGCGCGAGAGCGATCACCCGTTCGGCCCAGGCGAGCCCTTCGGAACGGTAGTTGCGCAGCCACCAGAACCAGCCCATCGCCAGGACCAGCCGGATCGCGTACGACTCCGCTCCGGAGCCGACGGCGCGGTGCAGTGCGGCACGGATGTTGTCGAGGTCCCTCTCCAGCCGGCAGATCCACGGCAGCTGCCGTGCCGACCGCAGTTCCGGGTCCGCCCTCTCGGCGAGCGCCGTGAAATGCGCGATATGCGCGCGCTCGGCCGCCGAGCGCAGTTCCGGTGTCTCGGCGGCGCGCTCGGTGGCGTACTCATGGATGGTCTCCAGCAGCCGGAAGCGCATCTGGCCGGTGCCGTCGGGGGCCACCGTCACCAGGGACTTGTCCACGAGTGCGCCGAGCAGCGCGGGCGCGTCCCGGGTTCCCGTGACCGCTTCGGCGGCGACCAGGTCCCAACCGCCGGCGAACACCGAGACCTGCCGAAGCACCGTTCGCTCGGTCTCGTCCATCAGCTCCCACGACCAGTCGACCACGGCGCGCAGGGTCTGCTGGCGGGGCATGACGGTCCGGCTGCCGCTGGTCAGCAGCCGGAAGCGGTCGTCGAGGCGGTCGGCGATCTGCCGGGGGGTCAGCAGCCGCAGCCGGGCGGCGGCCAGTTCGACCGCCAGCGGCAGTCCGTCGAGACGGCGGCAGATCTCGCTCGCCGCCGCGGGGTCGTCCACCAGCCGGAAGCGGGGATTGGCGGCGGTGCCGCGGTCGGCGAGCAGGCGGAGCGCCGATTCATGGGACAGCGAGTCCACGGGTCGTACGGTCTCGCCCGGGACGCCCAGCGGCTCACGGCTCGTGGCGAGGATACGCAGCCCGGGGCAGTGGGTGAGCAGGGTCTCGGCGAGCGCCGCGGCGGCGTCGATCACATGCTCGCAGTTGTCGAGGATGAGCAGCAGGCCGCGGTGCGCGAGGTGTTCGACCAGCTGCGCGGTGGGGTCGTCCTGGGGCGCCGCCTGCCCCTCCCAGGTGATCAGGTTGGTCTCTCGCAGGCCCAGTGCGGAGAGCACGGCTCCGGGGACGGCGTCGGGGTGGTCGAGTGGGGCGAGCTCGGCGAGCCAGGCGGGGGCGTTCCCGGTTTCTGACGGGGCGGCGGCTTCTTCCGCGAGCCGGGTCTTGCCCGCGCCACCCGGGCCGACGAGGGTGACGAGACGTGAGCGGGTCAGCTCGGCGCGGATCGCTTCCAGTTCGGCCTCGCGCCCGACGAAGGAGGTGAGCCGGGGGCGGAGGTTGCCTTTGGCTTCCGGTCCCTGGGGCCTGGTGCGACCCGGCGTGGTGGTCGCCGGAGTGGTGCCTTCGAGTAGCTGCTCGTACAGCCGGACCAACTCCGGGCCCGGGTCGGTGCCGAGGCCGTCGGACAGGGTGCGGCGGGCGTCCTCGTAGGCGGCGAGGGCGTCGGCGTACCTCCCTTCGGCGCGCAGGGCGCGTACGAGCTGGGCACGGAGCGGCTCGTCGTACGGGTGCGCCGACGCCAGCTCCTCCAGCTCGGGTACGAGACCCGTGGTGCCACCGCACCGCAACTCGGCCTCGATGCGCTGCCGTACGGCGGCGAGCCGCTGGGCCTCCGGGCGAACGCCCGGCCCCTCCCCCGGGAGATCCGCGAGCGCGGGCCCCCGCCACAGAGCGAGCGCCTCACGGAACGTGGCCGCCGCGGCGCCGGGTTCGCCCGCATCGAGCTGCGCGGTGCCGGTGCGGACGAGGCGCTCGAAGACATACAGGTCGATGTCGCCGGGTTCCGCCGCCAGGCGGTAACCGCCCGGGGTGGACTCCACCGCGTCCTTGCCGATGGCTCGTCTCAGCCGCGCGACGAGCGCTTGCAGCGCGGCGGGGGCGTCGTGGGGCGGCGTCCCGCGTCCGTCCTCGTCCCATACGTCCCCGATGAGTTCCCCCACGTGAGCGGCCCGCCCACCTCGTAGGGCGAGCGCCGCGAGCAGCGCGCGGAGCTTGGGGCCGCCGAGGGTGAGGGGGCGACCGTGGGGGTCGCGGGCTTCGGTGACGCCGAGGATGAGATACCGCACGGCGCCATTCTCCCGAAGGGCGCGCGGGGGTACCTCCCCTTTTCGCCCGGCCCGCGACGCGGACTCGCACGGTGTGCCCGCACCCCGTGGCGCCCGTTGCGCGGAGCGCGGGTGTGTCCGGTGTTCCGCACCCCGCTGGGGTGGGGGTACACCGCGAAACCCCGGCACCCCGGGCACGGGCAACGCCGACCACCCAGCCCGGCCGGCGTTTGACGCCGGACACTCCGGCCCACCACACGGGGTGCGGAACACCGCCCCCCGTGCAACGGGGCACTACGGGGTAAGGCAACCCACCGAGCACCCAGCCCGGCCGGGCACCGCCGCTACGGAGTGGCCCGCGGGAGCAGGGGACCCAGGGTGCGGGTGGCCCGCGAAACGCCGCCGCCCACCGCGCGGCGGCGCGCCCCCTCCGTGTCCGTCCAGCACGTTCCGCGCCGCGCCAGCAGGCGACGCAGCCACAGCTCGGTGGAGACCAGGTCAGCGAGACCGTCCAGGGGCACCGGCTCCCCCTCCGACGCCGCGCGCAGCGCCTTGCGGACCACCCGCGCCTCGACCAGGCCCGCATCGGCGAGCAGCGGTGTGTCGAAGAGGGCCAGTAGTTCGGGCAGGGCGAGGCGCAGGCCGGTGCGGGTGGCCGCGCTCGCCGCCTCCTGGGATGGGGCGCCCCAGCCGGGGGGCAGGTCGTGGATACCCGCGCCGGCGAGGACTGACCGGAGCACCGCAGCCCGGGCGCCGGGCTGGACGCGCATCGCCTCGGGAAGGTCACGGGCGGCCCGTACGACCTGGTTGTCCAGGAACGGCGCGTGCAGCCGCTGGCTGCGTACCTCCGCTGCCTGCTCCAGCACGCGGTGGTCCATCGCGTGGCGGGCCAGCGCCGCGCGGGCCCGTGCCTCGCCCGGCCGCTGCACCGTTGTCGCGCGGGTCGCCGCCGTCTGGAGGCGAACCGATACTTCGGCGAGCGCCTCCCCGGTGAGCCAGCGCGCCGCCGGCCCCGGGCGGGACCAGGCGAGCGCGGCCAGGGAGGCGGCGAGCGGACCGTTCACCAGGGGCGTCGCGGCCCGGTTCGCCGTCGGCAGGTGTGCTGCGGCGGTTTCGAGACCGGCGCGGTAGGGCGTGCGGGCCAGCCGTCGGGCCGCCCGGTACACGGTGAGCGGGACCAGCAGCGCTCCGCCCGGTGTGCCCTGGGCCCGGGCGAGTGCCGACACGGGCTTGAGCAGGGGTCTGCGCCGGCGGTCCATCAGGAGGTCGGCGAGCCGCGCCGGATGGGCGTCCAGGACCTGGCGTGCGCCGAAGCCGGTGAACTGGTCGGCGCTGCCCGCCGCGAACCTTCGCCGGTGCCGTTCCGCCAGTACGAGTGACGGTCCCGGTTCGTCGGTGAGCGGGCCGGAGTCCAGGTCGGCGTAGGGCAGCGCCTCCTCGCCCGCGGCGACGACCACATGGTGCAGCCGGGGGTTCTCGGCGAGCAGCCGGGCCCGTTCGAGCTCGGCCTCGTGACCCGCGCCGGCGGCCAGGTCGTTGAAGGTGACGGCGAGCAGCCGTTCGCCCGCACCGGTGCCGTGGCCCAGTATCGTGCCCGGCACTCCGGGCAGCCCCGCGGCGAGCAGTGCGAGGGTCGCGGAGGCGCTGCCGCCCGACAGGTCCGCTCCGATCCCGGGTGCGGGTGCTCCGCGGGCCGCCCGCCGTTCGGCGGGACCCATGCCGGGCACCGGTCCTGGGTCGGGCGGCAGGGTCATCGGCGCGTGCCGGGGGGCGGTGAGCCGGGCGCGTACGGCGTGCACGAGCGCGTCCCGCATCGCGTCCATGGCACGGCCGGCCTCCAGTTGGGGCGCGGCGATGGCGAGCGAGGCGACCGGTTCGTAGCCGGTGACCTCGCGTGAACCCTCCCGGAGGATCAGCGCATGCCCTGGCGGCACCCGCTTCACGCCCACGTACGGGGTGGAGTCGCGCAGCGCCTCGGGGGTCTCGGGGCAGGCGAGCAGGGCGGCGAGGTAACCGATGTCGAGTTGGGCCTCGATCAGGTCGGCGAGGGGCAGCCCGGCGGTGGCGTAGGCGGTGCCGCCCGCCCAGGGGGTGTGGAACACGGGCCGCGCACCGGCCAGATCACTCGCAAGGGTGATGCGCCGACCGACCTGCACGACCGCGGTGTAGCTGCCCGGCCAGGAGGTGAGGTGCCGCAGCGCACCGCCCCGTGCCGCGAGCAGCCCCACCCGGAGGTCCTCGTCGCTGGCGCCGCAGCAGCCGAACACGGCGAGGCGGTTGCCGTCGGCGGTGACCACGCGCACCTCGTCGGGCCGCCAGTCGCCGACGGCCCAGAGGGGATCCGGATCGCCCCACAGCAGCTGGGCGCCCACGGGATGGACGGTGCGTTGCTCGTCACCGCCGGCCGTACCGACTGCGCCTGCCGTACCAGGGGCGCCTGTCGTTCCCGCCGTACCGAAGCTTGCGGCGATACTGCTCCACCCCACCAGCCACCGCATCGCGCCTCCACAGCCTGTGGGCCACCATCACGATCGGCATACGCCGACAGACATCGACGAACATCGACGTAGACATGCTGCCACGACAGACGGCGCACAGGAGGGCCTCCGGGTCGCGTACGCAAAAAGTGAACGCGCCCCCGGCATAGGCGTCGTGGGTGGCACGGCCGAAGCGTGGCGGAGGGGCGACGGGAGGGGCGGCATTCAGCCAATCTCCGAACATCCGGAAACCGAACGCCAGTCCGGGGGTATGGGACCGGTACGCACGGTCCGGGAGACGTCCTCCGCCTCCCGGACCGGTCCGCCGCCTGCGGGGAATTGAGGCGGCGGTGTCCCCCAGCCCACTGGATCCCTGTGCCAGTGGGCCGACCCACGCAGGACTCATCGAAGCGCCACGGCCACTCCCGGACGAGAGCGCACGGACGGGCGCACGGCCACACGGCGGGAGCACGGTGCGGCGGACCCGCATGTCCGCGCCCGGCCCCGGAACTGAACCGGACCTGAACCCGGGCCCACAATAATCTCGCCATACGGAACACCACCCCTTAACGGTCAGGATTCGGCGAACTACGCTGTGTGGCACTGCTGTTCTCCGCAGGGGTGCATATTCCAGCGGTGGATGCCGTACCTCCCGGGGAGCACGCGGTACGAATGCCGTGCGCGCCCGGCCGGGTGCCCCGGCGGCCGTCTGTGTGTCGAGGGGTGGCGCATGTCCAGAGAGCAACGCGGGCCGAATGACAAGCTCGGCACCGTTCTCGCCCTCGCGGGAATCAGCAACGCCGGCCTCGCCCGGCGCGTCAACGACCTCGGAGCCCAGCGCGGTCTGACCCTGCGCTACGACAAGACGTCGGTGGCCAGATGGGTCTCCAAGGGCATGGTCCCCCAGGGCGCCGCGCCCCATCTCATCGCGGCGGCCATCGGGCAGAAGCTGGGCCGCCCCGTTCCGCTGCACGAGATCGGCCTCGCCGACGCCGACCCGGCCCCCGAGGTCGGACTCGCCTTCCCGCGCGACGTCGGTGAGGCGGTGAAGACGGCCACCGAGCTCTACCGGCTCGACCTGGCCGGACGGCGAGCGGGGGGCGGCGGGATCTGGCAGTCGCTGGCCGGGTCGTTCGCGGTGAGCGCGTACGCCACGCCCGCCTCCCGCTGGCTGATCACCCCCGCCGACCCCTCGGTCGAGCGGGAGGTGGGAGGTACCCGGACCGGGGAACGCGACGGGGAGCGCGCCGCGGGCGGCGGCGCCGCGGACGGGGGCTCGGATGGCCTGCCCCCGGGGGGCACGGGCGCGGTCGACGACGCCCGTGACAACCCGGACGGCCAGGACGGCCATGTGCGGGTGGGTCACGCCGACGTCGCCAAGCTGCGCGAGGCCGCGGAGGACGCGCGCCGCTGGGACTCCAAGTACGGCGGAGGGGACTGGCGCTCTTCGATGGTGCCCGAGTGCCTGCGGGTCGACGCCGCGCCGCTGCTGCTCGGCTCGTACTCGGACGAGGTGGGCCGGGCCCTGTTCGGGGCCACCGCCGAGCTGACCCGGCTGGCCGGCTGGATGGCCTTCGACACGGGCCAGCAGGAGGCGGCGCAGCGCTACTACATCCAGGCGCTGCGGCTGGCCAGGGCCGCCGCCGATGTCCCGCTCGGTGGATACGTGCTGGCGTCGATGTCCCTCCAGGCGACGTACCGGGGCTTCGCCGACGAGGGTGTCGATCTGGCCCAGGCCGCGGTGGAGCGCAACCGGGGTCTCGCCACCGCGCGGACGATGAGCTTCTTCCGCCTGGTGGAAGCCCGGGCGCACGCCAAGGCGAGCGACTCGGCGGCGGCCGGTGCCGCGCTGAGGGCCGCGGAGAGCTGGCTGGAGCGTGCCCGTCCGGGTGATGGGGACCCCTCATGGCTCGGCTTCTATTCGTATGACCGATTCGCTGCTGACGCCGCCGAGTGCTACCGCGATCTGAAGGCGCCCCGCCAGGTGCGCCGGTTCACCGAGCAGGCGCTGTCCCGGCCGACGGACGAGTTCGTACGGTCGCACGGGCTGCGGCTGGTGGTGAGCGCCGTCGCCGAGCTGGAATCGGGCAATCTGGACGCGGCGTGCGCGGCGGGTACCCGGGCGGTGGAGGTCGCGGGCCGTATCTCGTCGGCGCGGACGACCGAGTACGTGAGGGATCTGCTGCACCGGCTGGAGCCGTACGGGGACGAGCCGCGCGTCGCGGAGCTGAGGGAGCGGGCACGGCCGCTGCTGATGACACCGGCGTGAGCACCAGGGTTGTGTGATCAGCAACATCTCGTAGAGCCGGGCGACCTGGTTTGACGCCGCTGTCAGTGGGCCAGGGCATCATCTGGGTGGAGGTGTCGGATGACAGCGGCGGATGAGCGTGACTACGACTGCGATGTGCTGGTGGTCGGTGGCGGGATTGTCGGCCTGTCGACGGCGTACGCACTGACGCGCTCGGCACCCGGCACCTCGGTGGTCGTGCTGGAGAAGGAGTCCGGCCCCGCCCGCCACCAGACGGGGCGCAACAGCGGGGTGATCCACAGCGGGATCTACTACCGGCCCGGATCACTGAAGGCACGTTTCGCCGTGCGGGGCGCCGTGGAGATGGTGAAGTTCTGCGCGGAGTACGGGATACCGCACGAGGTCACCGGCAAGCTGATCGTCGCCACGGACCGCGATGAGCTGCCCCGGCTGCACGCCCTGGTCCAGCGCGGCAGGGAGAATGGGATTCCGGTGCGCGAGCTGGGTCCCGCGCAGATAGCGGAGTACGAACCGCAGGTGCGCGGAGTCGCCGCGATCCATGTCGGCACGACGGGGGTGTGCGACTTCGGCGCTGTCGCGGCACGGCTCGCGGAGCTGGCGGGCGATTCGGGCACACGTATCCGGTACGGCGAGGAGGTCCGGGCGGTCGACCGGCGGCCCTGGGGGGTGGCCGTGCGCACCTCGACCGGGCGGATCGTCCGGGCACAGGTGCTGGTGAACACGGCGGGGCTGCACTGCGACCAGGTGGCCCGGCTGGCCGGCGACGATCCCGGGATGCGGATCGTGCCCTTCCGGGGTGAGTACTACGAGCTGACCCGTCCCGAGCTGGTGCGCGGACTGGTCTACCCGGTGCCTGACCCGGCGTTCCCCTTCCTCGGGGTCCACCTCACCCGGGGCATCGACGGCGGCGTCCATGTCGGGCCGAACGCGGTACCGGCGCTCGCCCGCGAGGGGTACGACTGGGCCACGGTCCGTCCTCGCGAGCTCGCCGGCACACTCGGCTGGCCCGGCTCCTGGCGGATAGCGCGCCGCCACTGGCGCTATGGCGCGGGCGAACTGCACCGTTCGCTGTCGAAGCGTGCCTTCGCGGACGCGGTCGGGCGGCTGCTCCCCGCGGTCACCCAGGACGATCTGCGGCCCGTCGCCGCAGGCGTGCGGGCCCAGGCGGTGCTGCGGGACGGCACGCTGGTGGACGACTTCCTCATCCGACAGGCCCCGCGCACGGTGCACATCCTGAACGCGCCGTCCCCGGCGGCGACCGCATCGCTGCCGATCGGGCGCGAGGTGGCACGCCGGGCGCTGGCGCTGCTGCCCTGAGGCGACGTAAGCCACATCCGCCCCAGACCGCCGTACTCCGGACGGCCGTACAATCGGGGCATTGTGTCTGAGCTCGAGAACGTCACCACGCAGCGTGCCCCCATGGGGAACGTCCCCGCGCAAAGTGCCCCCGCACCGGATGGGGCCGTCAGGTCCGAGGAGTCGGACGTGGCCGAGCGTGTCGTCGGGGCGCGGATCGCCGCGCCCGCGACCGCACCCCGCGCCAAGGGGGAGCCGCGGTTTCCGGGTGGTCCGGCCGCGGACCCGGCCGGATCGCACCATGAGCGGCGGATCCGCAGCTTCCAGCCGCGCCGCAGCCGGGTGACCGCAGGGCAGGGCGACGCCCTGATGCGGCTGTGGCCCACCTGGGGGCTGGACATCGACGGTCTGCGGACCCTCGACCTCGGCGAGTTGTTCGACGGTCTGCCGGTGGTCCTGGAGATCGGTTTCGGGATGGGCGAGGCGACCGCGCGGATGGCGGCGGCCGACCCCGGCACCGGCATCCTCGCCGTCGATGTGCACACCCCGGGTCAGGGCAACCTGCTCGGTCTCGCCGAGCGTATGGGCCTGGACAACGTCCGAGTGGCCAACGGTGACGCGATCATCCTGCTGCGCGAGATGCTCGTGCCCGGCGCACTCGACGGACTGCGGGTCTACTTCCCCGACCCCTGGCCCAAGAAGCGCCACCACAAGCGCCGGCTGATCCAACCGGACTTCCTCACGCTCGCCGCGAGCCGACTGAAGCCCGGTGCGGTACTGCACTGCGCCACCGACTGGGAGCCGTATGCCGAGCAGATGCTCGAGGTGCTCTCGGCCCATCCCGACTTCGAGAACACCCAGGACGACGGCGGCTACGCGCCCCGGCCCGCCTTCCGGCCGCTGACCCGGTTCGAAGGCCAGGGCCTTGAGAAGGGGCATCTGGTGCACGACCTGCTGTTCCGCCGCAAGGCCGGCTGACCGCCAGCAGCCCCTGCCGCGCCCGGCATCCGGCATCCGGCCGTACCGAACGTGCGCGGTAACACATCCGGAATGCCGGATAACGCATCGCGCCTGTCAGTGGCGGTCGTTAGGGTCGTCAGGTGTCCGACCGGATCAGGCAGCCGTATCCCACGGCGCCCCACCCCGCCATTCCGGCGTGTGACGAGCAGCTGCTCTTCGACGCCGTGCCGCAGCCCGCGCGCTGGCGCTACAGACCGCGCCGGGCACTCTGGCGCAGCGCGGCGGTGCGCGCCTGGACCGTGATCACCCTGCTCGCCCTGTGCGGGCTGGTCATCCTGGCGCTGGTGCGGGAGCAGACCGGCACCGAGGGGTTCGTGGTGGGTCTAGCCCTCGCCCTGCTGCCGGTGCCGCTGCTGATGGCGGCCTTCCGCTGGCTGGACCGCGTAGAGCCGGGGCCATGGCGGAATCTGCTCTTCGCCTTCGCCTGGGGGGCCTGCGCCGCCGCGCTCATCGCGATCATCGCCAACTCCTTCGCGACCCAGTGGATAGCGACCGCCACAGCCGATCCGAGATCGGCGGACACGATCGGCGCCACGGTCATCGCGCCGGTGGTGGAGGAGAGCGCCAAGGCCGCGGCCGTGCTGCTCATCTTCCTGTTCCGCAGAAAGGACTTCACCGGGATCGTGGACGGGGTCGTCGTGGCCGGGTTCACCGCGACCGGCTTCGCCTTCACCGAGAACATCCTCTATCTCGGCAACGCCTTCCTGGAGGACCAGGAGTTCGGCCGCTCGGGCTTCGGGTCGGTGACAGCGGCGACATTCGTCGCACGCGTCCTGATGTCGCCGTTCGCCCACCCCCTGTTCACCGTGCTGACCGGCATCGGCTTCGCCGCCGCCGCACTCACCGCCCGCCACCGGAAACTGCGCCGGACGTTGCTGCCGCTACTCGGTCTGACCCTGGCGATCGGCGTGCACGCGCTGTGGAACGGCTCGGCGGTGTTCGGCCCCTTGGGCTTCTACGCGGTGTACGGGCTCTTCATGGTGCCGTCCTTCGCGCTGCTCACCTGGCTCGCGGTCTGGAGCAGGCAGCGCGAGCTGCGTACGGTCGAGACCCAGCTTCCCCCATACGCTGCGGCGGGCTGGATCTCCCCGGCCGAGCCGCTCGCCCTGTCCTCGATGCGGGCGCGCACGCTGGCCCGGGACGCGGCGGCGCGTATCCACGGGAGCGCGGCGGCCCGTGCCGTGTCCGAGTACGAGGGTTTCGCCACCTCGCTGGCGTTTCTGCGCCACCGAGCGCACCAGGGCATGGCCGGGCCGGACTTCACCGCCCGCGAGCAGGAGCTGCTGCACCACATGTGGGAGCGCAAGCATGTCGCGTCACCGGCCCTGACCTATGCGGCGCGGGCGACGGGGCGTGTTCGGATACCTCCGCCGCACCGGGACTACGAGGGCTACAACCCCTATCGCGGGTAAGGCGGCTGAAGCACCCGAGGTGCCTGACCCGCGATCAGGTCAGGCACCTCGGGTGCTTCCGGCGGTTCGGATGGTGCGGACGGCTCAGACGCTGAGGCCCTTGTCCCGCAGCCAGGCCGCCGGGTCGATCCCTGCCCCGGAGGGGGTGTGGACCTCAAGGTGCAGATGCGGCCCGGTGACGTTGCCGGTCGCGCCGACGCGTCCGACGGTGTCGCCCGTCCCGACCTTCTGCCCCGCGCTGACGCTCATCGACGACAGATGGGCGTACCAGATCTCGGTGCCGTCTTCGAGCTCCAGCACCACGCGGTAGCCGTACGACCCGGACCAGCCGGCGGACTTGACCGTGCCGCCGTGCACGGCCTTCGCGGGGGTGCCGGTGGGCGCCGCGAAGTCGAGGCCGGTGTGCTGGCCGGACGACCACATGGAGCCGGACTCGCCGTAGGTGGAGGTGATGGTGTACGAGGACGTCGGCAGCGAGTAGCTCCTCGCCAGCTCGGCGAGCCGGGCGGCCTCCGCCGCCGCCGCTGCCTTCGCCGCCGCCTCCTCCGCCTCGCGCTTGGCGTCGGCGGCCTCGGCCTCCGCCGCGGACTGCTGCTTCGCCGCCTCGGCAGCGGCCTTCTCTGCGGCGGCCTTCTCGGCTGCCGCCTGCGCCTCCGCTTCGACCTCGGCCTGCTGCTGCTCGGCCTGCTGGAGGATCCGAGCGCGCAGCGCCTCCCCAGCCGTGGCCTGCTGCGCCCCGGTCTCCTCGGTGCTGCCGACGGTGGTGGCGACGGACATCGCCGTGAGCGGTGCGTTGGCCGTCCCGCCTCCGCCCTGCTCGTCGGCGTCATCGGAGCCGCTGGAGAACTCCGACATCAGGGAGTCCATGCCCGGCAGCGACTCGGCGTCCGGGAGGTTGTCCGTGATGCTGTCAGGAAGGGATATGGAGACGGCCGGCTTGTCCTGCGCGGTGGCTATACCGCCCGCCCCGACGGCGGCGATAACGCCGACTCCCAGCACGGTGGAGCTGCGGGCGAGACCGCCGCCTCGCTGCTTGACGACACGGTGCCTGCCGCGGACCGGGCGGACGGATTCCTCCGTCGGGTTCCACTCCTCCGTCCCATCGGAAGGAATCCACTCGGCAGCCGGGGCCCACTCGGTGGTGGGAAGCCCCTGGAGGGCAGGCTCGTTGGACGCCACGGAGGCGTGCTCCTTTCCTTCCTTCTCGCCTACCGGGTTAGCTGACGGGTTCGGAGCAGGAAGGTCTCCTACAGGCACCCTGAAGTGCCTGATTCACCCCAAATGGTGGTTCCCCGGTTCCCTTGCGGGATTCGGCGCATGCGCACGGTGCCGTCTCTTGCGACGGCTGGGACGACCGCGCTGCGTTATCGAACGTTAATAGACGCCGATGCTCTATTCCAAGCCGTTCCCCTTGATCATTAACGAATTTCAGCCTGGACCTACCACCCATTAAGAGGGCGAATCGGACGAGTTGACCACCCCTCACGCCACATTGTTCACCGTTGAATAGCTGACGATTCATCAAATACAGAGGACGACCGAGACGGGCCGACCGGCCGAACCGCCCGGGGCGACCAGAGCCGACCGGGGCCGGCCCTGCCCTCAGGGCGCCACCGGCGCCGACCCGCCCTGCGCCGACCGCCGCGCCCCCGGACTGCCGACCGCCAGCAGCGCCATGTCATCCGTCAGACCGCCGCTGGTGTGCCGCCGCACATCGGCCACGACCGCGTCCAGCAGCTCGTCGGGACCCGGGAAGACCAGACCCCCGAGCCTCGCGCGCGGATCGTAGAAGGTTCCGTGCCGGTCCCGGGCCTCGGACAGGCCGTCCGTGTACAGGAGCAGCGTGGCTCCCGCCGGAAACGACATCTCGTCCACCCGGTCCGGCCATTGCGCGAGATCCCCCATACCGAGCGGCAGCGAGTCCTGGCTCGGCTCCAGCATGTCGAGCGCGCCGTCCGCGTACATCACGATCGGGGGCGGATGGCCCCGGTTGACCAACCGCACGCGACCCCCGTCGTGCGGGATCTCCGCCAGTACCGCCGTGGTGAACCCCTCCACCCGGTCGAGTCCGTGCGGGCGCGTGTCCTCCCGGGCCAGCGCCCGCTCCAGCCGCTGCGCGATCCCCTCCAGCGAGGACTCCTCATCAGCCAGCTCGCGGAACGCCCCGAGCACCACCGCCACCGTCTCGACCGCGTCCAGCCCCTTGCCCCGGACATCCCCGACCACGAGGCGGACACCGAACGGACTGTCCTGGACGGCGTACAGGTCACCGCCGATGAACGCGTCCGCCTGCGCCGCCTCGTACCGAGCGGCCACGCTCAGCCCGCCGATACGCTCGGCGGGCTCGGGCAGCACGGCACGCTGGGCCGCCTCGGCGACGACACGGGCGGAGGCAAGCCGCTCACCACTGCGGCGGAGCACCCGGTTGATGTAGAGCGCGACGATCGACACCGTGAGCACGGTGAACACCTCGGTCACCGGCGGCACCTGGCCGAGCGTGCCGTTGTAGACGTTCAGCCCCAGCAC
Source organism: Streptomyces sp. NPDC127084 (assembly GCF_042724175.1). Taxonomy (NCBI): domain Bacteria; kingdom Bacillati; phylum Actinomycetota; class Actinomycetes; order Kitasatosporales; family Streptomycetaceae; genus Streptomyces; species Streptomyces sp. NPDC127084. Next base: position 39,908 of record NZ_JBHXFA010000018.1, on the reverse strand, counting down.
GGTCAGCACACTGGCCGCCGTGGCCCCCAGGGTGCCGCGCCAGGTGTAGAACGGAGCGGCGAGCAGCGGCGCGGCGGCGAAGAGCGGCGATGCGCGGTACGTCTCCGGGGTGAACACGTCGAAGACCACACCGGCGATGATCGTCAGCCAGGGCAGCAGCAGCACGAGGACACGGCCGCCACTGCCCGGCCGGGGCCCTTCGCCGCCGTCGTACTGTGCCAAGACTGCTCCCTGCCCGGTCCTCCCACCGCCGCGGACGGATCCGCGCACCACCCAGGCTGGCCGCAGCCGCACCGCGGGGCGAGTCGCCGTCGGCCAACCGGTCTAAGGGGCCGACCTCACGGCTCAGTAGGGCGCGCGCAGGACAGAGGGGGCGGCGGGGCGCCTCGTGCATCAGAGCCGCGGAGCTGGTTTGTCTCGG
>NZ_JBHXFA010000018.1:0-39477 GCF_042724175.1 Streptomyces sp. NPDC127084 | reverse complement strand
CCTCCGCCCGCCGCCCCCCCCCCCCCCGCGCCCCCCCCCCCCCCTCTGTGTTCAGTAGCGGGGACAGGATTTGAACCTGCGACCTCTGGGTTATGAGCCCAGCGAGCTACCGAGCTGCTCCACCCCGCGTCGGTGAACACAACCTTACGCCATGCGGAGCAAGATCCACACCACTTTTCCGTGCGACCCGCCAAGAAGGCCGTTCCCGGCACGCGCTACGGCGCGGATCGTCCGCACCAGCACGGCGCGTCCGCCCCACCAGCCCGGCGGATCCGCGCCTTCCGGCGACTACTCGGCGACCTCTGTCCGCTCCCACCACTCGTACACGGTCAGCCGCCCCTCGGTGCTGTCCTCGTGTCGCGTGGTGGCCTTGAAGTGCTCGTAGCCGCCGCGGTGCGGAATCTTCAGCTCGCGTCCTGGCGGCGTGATCGGCACGATCTTCCCCTGCAGGTCGTCCGGTCCGCCTTCCAAACGTGCCTTGGTAGCCATACCTCCAGTCTTGCCACCCCGGCGGCGGCGCGCACGTCCGGGCCCGACCCGGACGCCGAGCGCGTCCCGGAAGCCCGAGAGATCGCTCCAGGTGCCCCTGCCAGCTGCTCCACGATGAGGGACCCTGCCTCCGCCCACCCAGCGGTTGACCGAGATTCCACTACCTCTGGTGATCCTCCACTCACCCGCTGTCAGTGGCGATACGGCTGGGAGGGGATTTCCGACATGGAGACGCCGGGGGTGGCAGCACCGCCCGTGCACAGCGGGACACCGCGGCGCCCGACGGCGTTGTCCCGACTCATCGAGGGGGAGCCGTTCCAATGATCGTGACGCTCAACGCGGCGGTTCTGCTGGCTGTCGTCATCTACTTCCGCATTCGCCGACACGTCGAGGCGCGAAGCCGTTCGGACCAGTGGCTGACGGTGGCGATCGTGCTGGTCTTCGGGCTGCTCGTCGCACCGACGGACTTCGGACAGGGAATCCTGAACGTGGTCGGCCAACTCGTGCGGGGCATCTCGCAGTCGGGGGCCCAGTGACCCGCCTCGCCAGGTATTCGGTTTCGGGCACGCATCGGGCACGCACCTGGCCCGAAATACTGTCAGACGCACGGCGACCCGACCGGGAAATCCCGATCGGGTCGCGGAACACGCAGGTCAGAGCGCCAGTGATACCGCTCCGACGAGTAGGCCGTGTGGGACTCGAACCCACAACCAACGGATTAAAAGTCCGGGGGCCTATCGGACCAGTCAATGCCGCCCCGTGCCGCCTTGTGCCGCGTCGCATCGGTCACTGCTGGTCAGCGGCCCAGGTGTTCAGGCCTGAACACCTCCGCCGTGCCACTTCATGTCACCCGGTGACGCTTGATTATGGCGCGTTCGGCTGAGCATCGGCTGAGCAGAAAGGCCCCGCCACCTGCAGTGACGGAGCCTCGCTCGTTCCACATCCATCGTACCGGGCTACGCCGATGCGGGCACCGGATCGTCCCCGGCCTTCCGCGCACGGGGCACCACGGCCGCCGCCTTCTCCGCGATCTCCAGGTCCACCTCCCGCAGCAGCGACGTGTACGTGTCGGACGCAAGCTTGATCGTCGAGTGGCGCAGCGTCTCCTTGATGGCGTGGAGGTCGCCGCCGCCCGCGTGGATCAGCGTGGCCGCGCAGTGCCGCAAGTCCCGAAGGTTGATGGGCGGCAGGCCGACCGACTCGTACAGTCGGCGGAACGCCTTCGACACGACGTCCGGGTGCAGCCACTCCCCCGACTCGGCGGTGAACACCTTGCCCGTGTCGACCCAGTCGGCAGACTTCTCTCCCGCGGCCCGCTCCTCCGCAGCCCGCACGTTCCACGCGTCCCGCTCCTGCAGTTGGCGGGCGCGGTGCTCGCGCAGGGCCTGCACCGTCGCTCGATCCAGGCCGATGGTGCCCGCGCTGCCGTCCGTCTTCGGTACGTCTTCGACCGGGGTCCAGCCGTCGACGACGATCTCCTTGGCCACGGTGAGGGACTGTCCGTCGAGGTCGACGTTCACCCAGTCCTGGCCGACGCCCTCACCTCGGCGCAATCCACGGAACGCGATCAGGTGGAAGAAGGCATAGAGCCGGTCCGACTCGGCCGCGTCGAGGAACTCGCCCAGCTGTGCTGGTGTCCACACCATGACGGCGCTCGGCTGCTCGCCCGTCTCCCGCCACCGGGTGACGTGCTGGTCGGTCCACAGCACGGCCTTCGGTCGCTTGCCCGAGGCGAGCTCGACGTGGGCGGCCGGGTTGAAGGTGATGAGCTGTCGGCGGATCGCCCCGTTCAGCGCGGTGCGCAGCGTCGCCCGGATCCGCTGCTTCGTCGCCGGCCCGGTGACGCGGCGGTACGGCTTCATGTCCGCCAGCTTCTCCCGCTCCTGCTCCAGCTGGGCGCGCTCGGATACTTTCGGCACCCCGGGCCGGCCGCGCGTGCAGCGGGCCTCTTGCTCGCGGCGCGCCTGGTTCTCCGCACGGATCACCTCGTTGGCGTCGTCGACCGCGTCGAAGAATTCCTGGCAGTGACCGACGTTCAGACGGTCGAGGCGAAGGTGCCCGAGTGCTGGCCGGATGTGGACACGGATGTGGGACTCGTAGCCGCCAGTCGTCTTCTTCTTGGTCTTCTTCGAGGCCAGCCAGGTGTCGAGCCACTCGCCCACAGTCATCGCCCCGTTGAGCGGTACGCCAACGCCGAGCCGACGCGACACCTCGGCCGGTTCGGGGATCGGTGCACGTGTTTTCTGCAGGCCAGCGAGGAGGTCGCCGACGCGGCGCTGCGAGTCCTCGTCGTCGCCGGCCAGGTCGAGGATGGCGCGGATGCGGTCGAGGTCGGCCTGTGCGTCCTTGGCCAGCGGGTAGCCAGTGCGCTGAAACCGACGGCGCCCACGCGCCTCGTCCGGCGGCAACTCCTGGGCGACCCGGTGGCTGCCGTGCGACCTCTTCGACAGCTGCGGGCAGGCCGCGCCGAGCCGCTTGCCATCTGAGCCGCGGCACTCGCAGCGCTTACTGATACCGCCCGCGCGGCGCGACGTCACCATCAGGCACCACCCTTCGCTGATCACTCGCCCTCGTGGGCCCCATCTTTCTCTCCCTGCTGCTCTTCGGCTGCCTGCTTCTCTTTCCTCACCTGGGCGAGAGTTCATCCCAAGCTTCCCGCCGCTGGCCTGGAGTTCGGCTGCGCGCGCTCCTCGACGTCACCGTCCGCCCCGCCCGCCCGCCCGCCCGCCCGCCAAGGACGCATACCCGACGGCGGATACCTCGACTACGCCACCATCGAGACCGACTGGAAACAGTGATCCAGCAGTCGCACTACGATTCCGGAGAGCCACCCTCAGCAATAGCTCCACCACGCTCCAGCTTTTGTACAACAGCGTCAGCTACGAGGTCCGCGAATCTCTCTGAAAGGAGTCCCTCAAGAGCACTCCCGACCTCTGAGGGCAGTTCCTCGACGACTGAACCGAGGACTTCATCAGCACGCCTACCGTCAGGCCTGCCCGGTGACTCTTCGATTCTGCGGGAAGATACCACCTCTATGTCCTCAAGCGTCGGGGCACCAGGCTCAATGTACGACAGACTTGACGGAAGTAGCGGCGGAATTCCCCCAACTCTTCTAATCCCTTTACGGAATGCCCGCAGGCGTTCTTCAAGTGAAGTCGCATTCACATGGTAACGATGAGCAGAACTCAAAGCCCGCCTGTACAGTTCCGCTTCGCGGGCAAGATCCCCAAGGCGGTTACCTAGAGCCAGGAGCTCCTTCTGCAGCTCACTCAGGCGCTCAGCATCCCCATCAGCGGCATCGTCAAGCCGGTTCAACTCTGATTGAGCAGCGGCTGCCTGCGCCTCCGCATCGGCGAAGTCTTGCGCCGCCTGCCGATACTGAGCCACTTCCGCCATCCGGGCGTCTGCAATTTCCCGGAACGCCAGCGCCTGGTTGAGTCTCCCCACCAATTCTTCATGACTACGAGCATGGAGAAGTGAACCCGTCGCTTGTGCCGACGTCTGCCCACTGAACGAGTCAATCCCCGCAAGCCAGTTGATCCCGGCCAGCGGTTCACGCTTCTCTCCCGGCAAAATCTCAACCACCGGCGAGTTACCCACGGGAAAGATCAGCTCCCCCGGGGGAACACCCAGCGCGGCGGCCAGGACAAGCACTTCGGCAACGTTAATAGTTGTGCGACGTCCGCTCTCCAAGTTCGCCAAGACTGAACGCTGGATCGGCAGCCCCAGTTCCCCACAGCGGTCAGATAGCTGCTGCGCGCTCATCTTCCGCCGCTGTCGGTGCCTTCGCACCTCGGTGGCGATCGACAGGGCCAGACGGGTAGCCCAATCACCCTCGATCGGCTGCTGCTCCACAGCAATCCTCCAGGTTCACCGGACCAGCCACGCCTTGGCCGGACCCGGTCGGACAGGTTGTCATTATTCAGCAACGCTCTCATGGGTTTTGTGCTCGCACAAGACAACAGCGCTTGACACGGCCTGAACCAGGGGTCCACACTCGCCATACTTCCCCAGGAAGCAACTTCCTCAAGGAGTGTCACGAATAATGACAACGCTAGCTGAGCGGGGGCCTCTCACCCGCGACGAGCTACTTGCTCTCCCGGCCGCAGTCGGCGTCGAGACCGCAGCCCGGGCCTTCGGAATCGGCCGAACGACGGCTTATGCCCTGGTCAGGGCTGATCAATTCCCCTGCAAGGTGCTCCGCGCCGGCAAGACGTACCGCGTGATCACGCAAGACCTTCTCCGGGTCCTGCAGATCGTCCCGGAGAACAGCGAAGCCACTGGGGGTCCAGCCCCAGTGGCTTCGAGCGAGCACACCACCCACGCCGCCTGACAGCAGAGAAAGCGAGTGCCGCAATGACCATTATCCAGGACCAGCCCGCCACCACCAAGGCGAACTCGGGACAGGGTGAGGGGAACCTTCTCGCCACCGTCCTCTCCGCGCTCACCAGGGCGGGAGTCGGCGAAACCGTGATCGAGGACGCCCGCCGCGCCCTGGCCGCTGGTGTCGTCCACCTGCCGTTCGCCCAAGCCGTGCGCGACCAGCACAACCGCGACCTGCTCCCCGTTGTCGACATCCTCGGTGAGCTCATCGACCGCGTCGCCGACCAGCAGCCGCTCAAGCCCATCGCCGACATGATCCAGCGCGAGCAGGCCAAGGAGGAACAGGCCGAGGCCGGTCACTACCTGTGGTGCTCCGGCCGCTGCGTCCTCCAGCGCTGCGACGACGGGACCACGTACTTCGAGCACTACGCCCCCGCCGTCGAGGTCGTCATCAACGACACGCTCGGCGAGCAGGTCCGACTGGACGCCGAGCTCGCCACCGACGAGAACCTCGTCGACGACACGCCCAGCGTGTTCCTCCGGACCGGCAGCGGCAACGGCCTCATGTTCAACAGCACCTCGCTCGACCAGGCCATCACCAGCTTCGAGCAGTTCGTCGACGGCCTGCACAACCTCCGGCGCCTGATGGCCCAGGAGAAGGCCGAGTGACCACGCCCACCACTACCGCTGAAGCGGCCGAGGGTTCTGACACCTCCGGCCTCCCGGCCTGGCGCGAGTGCCGCCACTGGGATGGCGCACAGGGGCAGTACTGCAAGCAGGTCGACGGTGTCCGCCAGTACGTCACCGGCGACCGCTGCCCGACCCACACACCGAACGCCCTACAAGGCAGGCCTGAAGTCCCGCCGGGGCCGGGCTGGCCCGTCCACCGGGAGGCAGCATGACCAGCGAGGAGAACCGCCGGCCCGGGCAATGGCCCGTCGACAACCCAGTCGACGCCACACCTGAGAGCGACGAGGACCAGCTGTACGTGAACCGCGCCGCTGAACGCGCCCTGCGCGAGATGGTCCTCGACTCCATCCGGCACGACCTGAAGCAGCAGCCCAGCCCCGTGTGCGTCCTCGCGGCCGCACGCCGCTGGACCGAAGCCATCACCGCCGCGGGCGAGGAGATCGCCACCCAGATGCGGGACGCCGCATAGCCGTGAGCGGGCGCACTGGGGGTGCGCCCACTCACCGCGAACACCCTCTGTCAGACACGGAATTCAGAAGTGAGACGTTCGTGACCTCTCCCGGCATCACCGAGGCCCCCACCGCAGACGCGGAGACCATTCGGTCCTGGCTCGGCGTTCTCTACGGCCATGCAGACGGCCACGTGAGCATCACCTCCGACCACGACAACTTCGTCGGGCGCCGCTTTCCCGCGACGGACGAGGGCCTCGACGCCGCGACCGAGTACGCGCTCGAGCTCGACCGCCACAAGCCCAAAGGCATCTACGCCCAGACGACCACGCTGCGCGAACTCCCGCCGCCCGGGAAGCGTGGCGGCGAAGACCTTGCCCACGTCCTCACCTACATCTGGGCTGACGGCGACTACGGGACCATCGGCCACAAGCCCGGCCTCGATGACCTGCCGCACCCGCCGACGCCCGACGCGGTCGTGAAGGTCGTCGAGGACAGCGGCCTGCCCGTGCCCACCGGGTGGGGCTGGTCCGGCGGCGGCGGCAACCCCGTCTGGCTGCTCGCCGAGGCGCACACCCTGGGCGACGCCGACGACCGGGCGCAAGTCAAGAAGCTCACAACCGACGTCCAGGCCATCCTCGGTGCCGCAGCGTACCGGAACGGCTGGTGCTGGGACACGCAGGTCGGCAACCTCGACCGGCTGATGAAGCTCATCGGCACGGTCAACCGGAAGCCCGGCTGCCCGGAGCGGCCCACCGCGCTCGGCGAGTCGAGCGGCGCCGTGTACTCCCTGGACGAGCTCATCGCCGTCGTCGACCAGCTGGGGCCGCAGGCGCACGAGACGCTGGCGCTGGCGGCAAAGGAGAAGGAGCAGCGCCGGGCCGCCCGCCTCGGCATGAAGGTTCCCGCTCCCCGGGCTATCAGGCCGCAGGCTCAGCGCTCCGAACTGGGTGGACCCTTCGATGTCTTGCAGGACATGGCGTCCTGGGCGGACATCCTCGAGCCCGCCGGATTCACCTTCGAAGGCACGCACTCGGACGGCCGTGAGAAGTGGCTGCGTCCCGCATCCGGCGGCGATCGTCCGTCCAGCCCGTACAGCCTGCTGTGCAACGACTACGTCGCGATCAACTGGAGTGACCGCTCCGACCTTCCGGTCGGCAAGCTCGCCGGCGGGGAAAAGCTGACGAAGGGCACCGTCTTCGCCCACCTCCACTACGGGGGCAACCGCATCGCAGCGGGCGAGGACCTGATGCGGGCTGCCGCGGGCAAGCCGTGCCTGCCTGCTGCCCGCAGCCTCTCCGCCTCGGTGCTCTCGGAGATCCGGCGCCGCTGCCAGGAGCCTCGGCAGTGGCCCACCCGAGGGCAGAATCCTCCCCCCACAATCCCCAGAAATACGGGGCACTCCAATTCCGGGGATTCTGGGGGGACGAATCAGGGTCAGGAGGAGTGGGACGAGCCCATCTCAATCGACCCGCCGCCCCTACCCAAGTTCCCTGTCACCGCCCTCGGTACGGAGCTCGCCACCATCGTCAACGCCGTGTCCGAGGCGTACCAGGTCCCGGTCGACATGCCCGCCCTCACCGTGCTGGGCGCCATCTCTGCGGCCATCGGGGGGCGCCGGAACCTGCACGTCATGCCCGGCTGGACCGAGACGACGTCGCTGTGGGCGGTGCCGATCGCCGGGCCGAGCGAGCTCAAGTCGCCGATGCTGCGGTACTTCGCTGCCCCCATCAAGGTGGCCGAGAAGGTCCTGCGCGAGGCGGCCGAGCCCGAGATCGAAATGCAGGAGCAGGAGCGCCGCATCAACGAGGCCCGCATGGCGCAGGCCGAGAAGAAGGCCGCGACCGCCGCCGACAAGTCCCAGCGGGACGACGCCGAGGCGGACGCCAGCGAGGCCCGGCGGAAGCTCGCTGAGATCGGCGAGACGCGCGTTGCCCCCCGGATCCTCTTCGGCGACATCACGCCCGAGGCTGCCCAGGTGCGGGCTGCCGAGCACGGGGGGCGCATCGCTGTCCTCTCCGCAGAAGGAACGCTGTTCGAGATCCTGTCCGGCCTGTACTCACAGGGCAGGCCGAACATCAACTTCTTCCTGAATGCCTACTCCGGCGACGTCGAGCCGACCGACCGCATCACCCGGGCCAGCCGGCCGATGGACGCTGCGCACGTCGCGCTCGCCCTGGTTGTACAGCCCGCTGTCCTCGAAGGCCTCGGCCGCCAGCACAACAAAGCGCTGCGGGGAAAGGGCCTGCTCGCCCGCTTCCTGTACGGGTACCCGACATCCCTCGTCGGAAGCCGCAACATGCGCCCGACGCAGGTGCCGGATGAGCTGACCACCGGCTACCAGTTGCGCATGACCAGTCTTGTCGAGCAGGTCTGGGACACCCTCGACCCGACGGCCATGGTGTTCACCACCGCTGCCACCGACGCCCTGATCGAGTTCCGTAGCCAGCTTGAGCCGCGCCTGGCCGAAGGCGGCGACCTCCACTCGCTGGGCGACTGGGCAGGCAAGCTCCACGGTCAGTGCGCCCGCATCGCCGCCCTGCTCACCCTGTACACCAACCCCCACGCCCAGCGCGTCGACATTCAGCAGGTCCACCAGGCCGTGCAGATGGCGCCCTACCTGATCGCGCACGCCCGGCGCGTGTACGACCTCATGGGCCGCAACCGCGACGCTGAACTCTCGCCCGCCCGCGACCTTCTTGCCTGGCTGCGCCGCCGCCAGAAGCCCGAGGCGGACTTCAGTGAGCGCGACGCCTGGCAGGCCATGAAGAACGGCAAGGAGTGGGCGGAGACCGCCGACGACGTCAAGGACGCGATCCGCTCCCTCGAGGACTACGGGTGGGTTGCCGCCCTTCCTCAGCCGGAGCGCGAGCAGGGCCAGCGGGGGCGCAGCAAGTCGCCCCGCTTCATTCCTCACCCGTGGGTCTACGCCCCACCAGCCCCGTCACTCAAGGCCGCATAGGCCCCCCACAATCCCCAGAAATGAGGGACAGCCATGGACGCACCCGTACTGCCCGGCTTCATTGATCAGCGCGCTGAAGGCGCAGATCTGCGCGTGTGGTGCCGCTGGTGCTGTCACTGGCACATCCACGGAGCAGCGCCCGTGGGTGCCACCGTGCACCGCCTGGCCCACTGCTTCGCACCGGACAGCGAGTACCACGAGCACGGCTACCGGATTGCCGTGTCCGACCGTCCGTACAGCGAAGTACGGGCGTCCGTTCGCGCGGCCACTGCAGCGCAGCAGCGAGCACTGAGCGTGGGCCGGATCAGCGCCACGGTCCGTCAGCTGCGCGAGGAGGTTCCACCGGCCATCTCGTGAACGTCGACGACGTGGTCGCCGAGAAGATCGCCGCCGCCCGGGCCCGGGTCGAAGGCGAGAGGCGCCAGCGCGCAGCCCTCCCCGCCGCTCGCAAACGCGGCCTCGCTATCCGCCACGCCACCAAGCTCCGCGAAGCCAACTACCGCCGCACCTACCCCCAGAAGGAGACACCGTGAGCGTCAGCTTCCGCGACTGGCTCAGCCAGAATCGCCACCGCCGGGTGGAGCTCGCCGCCCTCGGCACGGTGCTCGGAGAGTGGATCACTGCCGAGGAGCTCCATGGTGCTCTGCACCACGGAGGGGCCGACAGTCACATGTGCGTCCTGCTGACCATGTTCAAGGACATGTGGCTCGGTATGACCGACCAGTGGGAATACGACTGTTCCGACTGTGGCACCGACAGCACGGACGAGCGGTACATGGTCCGCGACGACGTATGGGCCGCGGCCGGAATGTGCCCGTTCGGATTCCTGTGCATTGGCTGCATCGAGCAACGCCTCGGTCGTCGCCTGGCCGCTGCCGACTTCCTCGACCTCCCGCTGAACCTCGCCCCGGAGTACCGGCGCAGCGAACGGCTTTCCGCCCGGCTTGCTTCCGTCACCTGACCCATGCCGGCCGGGCCCGCGGATATCGGGCCCGGCCTCCAACCCAGCATTCCGCAGTTGCGCTCCAGACGGACACGACTGCCCACCCGAAGGAGGCCCCATGGCGGGCGAGACCACCATCACGATCGTCGGCAACCTGGTCGACGACCCCGAGCTCCGCTTCACCCCGTCCGGGGTGGCGGTCGCCAAGGTCCGCATTGCGTCCACCCCGCGCACATTCGACCGGCAGGCCAACGAGTGGAAGGACGGCGAGCCGCTGTTCCTTACCTGCTCCGTGTGGCGCCAGGCCGCGGAGAACGTCGCCGAGACCCTCGCCAAGGGGATGCGCGTCATCGTCCAGGGCCGCCTCAAGCAGCGCTCATACGAGGATCGCGAGCAGGTGAAGCGCACGGTCTACGAGCTGGACGTCGACGAGGTCGGCCCATCCCTCACCTACGTCTCCGCCGTCGTCACCAAGAAGAACAGTGGCGGCCAGTCGACCAACGGCCAGGCCCAGGCGGACGGATGGGGCGGCGCCCGCCCGGCACAGAACGGCCAGCCCGCAGGTGGCGGGTGGTCAACCACCCCGCCCGCCCAGCAGGCCGCCGCCGCCCAGTCCGAGCCCCCGTTCTGATCAAGGAGGACATCGCCATGACCAACAACGAACTGCTGATGCTTGCCGCCGGCACCAACCTCGGCGTCCTGCTGATGATCCTGCAGCACCTGATCGGCGAGCACCTGGACGCCCGCCGCGATCTGCGGACCGCGGCCGCCGTCCTCGCCCGAACCCAGAAGAACGAGGCGGTACGCGACTGGCGCGACGCCCTCACCACCCCGGAGCGCACGTGACCGCCATGTGCACCATCGACGGATGCGACAGGGCCGCCAAGGCTCGCGGATGGTGCGGCATGCACTGGTGGCGGTGGCGTCACCACGGCGACCCGAACTACTCGCCGCCGCGCCAGCCGGACATCTGTCAGGCGCCTGACTGTGGGCATGCCCCTTTCGCTACAGGGCTCTGCCAGAAGCACTACACCCGGCGACTCCGCCACGGCTCTCTCCTCGGGTTCCGTCCGCGTGAGAACGCGACCACCAGGTTCTGGATGCGCGTCGACAAAGACGGGGCTGGCGGTTGCTGGATCTGGACGGCGGCCAGAGGTGACCACGGGTACGGCACCCTGCAGGGAGACGACGGCCGCACGGTCGGCGCGCACCGGTTTTCCTACGAGCTGCACCACGGGCCGATACCTGAAGGGCTCTTGGTCATGCACAGCTGCGACAACCCGCCGTGCGTCAATCCCGACCACCTCTCCGTCGGCACCCACGCGGACAACATGCGCGACATGGCAACGAAGGGGCGCCAATGGCGTCAGGGGAAGGCGTCCTGATGAGCGGCGCCCCCGCAAGTTGCCAGCTGTGCGAGCGGAACCAGACCGACGGCTACCTCTGCCCCGGCTGCACCCTCGCCACAGCCCGGCGGCTCGACCGCATGTCCAAGCTCTACGCCGGGCTGGAGGCCTTCCTCCAGCCCGGCGGCAGGGCCAGCGCCCAGTACGGCCGCACACAGGCTGTGGACGCGCCACTCCCGGTCTCCGAACCCGCGTTCACCCTCCGCGGCCCCGGCGGGATCGTCGGCGTGCTGGAGGACTGGCGCTCGGCGATGCAGTCCGACCGCGGGTGGCGCGAACCGGCCGTCGCGGGCAACATCGAGCGTCGTGTCGCCGTTGCAGCCCGGGCGCTGTCGATGAACCTCGAATGGATCGCGGCGAGCTGGCCCCTGGCTGGTGCGTTCGCCGAGGAGATCCGCGACCTCGAGCGGGACGTCGCCTCGGTCGTCAACCCGTCCGACCCTACCGAGCGCGGTACCCGCCTCGGTGCGTGTCCGGCCGTCGACCCGAGCGGCGCCATCTGCGGCGCGATCCTGCGCCACTACCCCGGCCGGCCGCTGGTCACCTGCCGCTGGTGCGGCTGCGCTTACCCGCCGGCCAGCTGGCCCGACCTCAAGACCCTCATCGACCAGGACGAGCAGGAGGACCCATGCCCGAGCGAGTCGTCACCTGCCGCATGACGAACCGGTACGGCAACCGCTGCACCGCCGAAGCGCTCGACCCGGAAGGCGAGGCGATCATCTGTGCCCGGCACGCCGCGGAGGTCATGCGCACGATCAACACGGCTGAGAAGGGCCAGAGTTGAGCTCCGCACCCTTGCCATTATCACACCCCCCTGTGATAGTCTCGTGAGCGTGACCGAGAAGCCCTGGCGAGACCGGTTCAAGCACGAAGACGAGCTGGTGGAACAGCTCCAATCCGAGCTACTGGCAGCCGCCATCCGACGCGCCCAGGCACTCGCCGACGGCGTCGCCGAGATGGGCAGCGTCTACAAGGTCGCCAAGGAAGTCGGCAAGAGCTGGACCGCCGTCAGCAACGCGATCAAGAAGCACACCCCAACCGAATAGAAGCGGGGCCGGACGACAGCTCCCCAGGTGGTGGAACACCCGGGAGCGGCCGCGCCGCCCGACCCCTGACGCCCCCGGACGGCGCGCGAACGCCTGCCCGGGAACTTGACCACGAGAGAGACGGAAGCTCCTCATGGACCACCGGCATCTTCCCATGCCCCCGCGCCCCGGCGACTCTGACCCGGACCCCGATGAGGCCCTGCGACGCGTCCGCGCCAACCGCCCCGGCGGCGCGCGATGACCGACACCCGCATCGTCCTCGACGACGACACCCGCCAGCTCCTTGGCAAGGTGGCCGACAGGCTCGGCGGTTCCCAGCCCGAAGCCCCGATGCACGCCGCCAGCCGCCTCTACGAGGCCCTGCTCTGCTCCCAGGAGAAGCACGGCCTGACCGACGCAGCATTCGCCGCCGAGCAGCTGCTCCTCGCCGCCGCCCCGCAGGTCCGCCCCGGCCAGACCAGGGGCGAGTACGCCACCCTGCTGCGCCTCGTCGCAGAGGGGGTGCACCCGTGACCGGCCGTCGCATCGTCGCGATCACCACTGCCGACCACGGCGACGTGACCCTCCTCGAACCCTCCTGGTGCCTCGGTGAACACCCTGCAGAGGGGTGCCGGGAGGACGTCGAGCACAAGTGCGCCGACGTCCGACTGATGGTGCCAACGGCCTGCCACGGACCCGTCCTGGTGCTGACCGCGTCGCTCGTGCAGCGGCCGTTCAGCCCGAGCGACAGGCGCACGCTGGTCGCGGCCGAGCTTGACCAGTGGCACGAGTTCGACGCGCCCGTCCTGGACGCGGTCGCGGCAGCCCTGGTCCAGCACACCGAGACCCTGCGATGCCCCGCCCGCCGGCTGGCCGCGCCGAAAGGGGCCGGCCGGTGAAGACCCTGACCCGAGGCCAGATCGCCGTACTGACCGCCGCGACCCTGCCCATGATCGCCGCTGGAGCATTCGGTGCCTGGGGTACCTACAGCAACATCGCGAGCGAGTTCGGCAAAGCCGCCACCGCGGCCGGTGTCGTCGCCGCCGGGGAAGGCGTCGTGCTCATCCTGGCCCTCGTGATGCTCGGGCTGACGATGCTCGGCCAGGCCGCTCCGCTGCCCGTCCGCGCCGGCCTGTGGCTGGCGCCAGCCGCGGCCTCCAGCACCGGTCTGATCATCGCCGACAACACCCGTGAGGCGACCGTCTACATGATCACGCCCATGGCGATGTCCGCCGCAGCTGAAGGCCTCGGCCTTCTGGCCCGCCGCATCGTCGTCCACGGAACCGGCGTCGACACGGAAGCCCAGCGACGGAACGCCGAGACCGTGCAACGCCTGGCCTACCACCAAGCCCGCTCGGCCAAGCACCCCAGCGCCCGGGCCCGCAAACGCTCCGAGCGGGCCTCATGGCGCCTCGCCCGGCGCGTAGGGGTGGGCGACACGGCGCTCGGCGCCGATCTGATCCAGGTCCAGCGCGACCGGCTCCGGCAAGGCGCAGACACCGCCCTCGTCGGTATGTACGCCGTCACGCCGACCGCGCCCCAGGCGGCGCCGGTTCCCTCCCGACGCTCGGCCACCGAAGTGCTACGGCGGCGCTTCGCCGAGATGGACCCTGCTGATGCGATCCGCATCGCCCATGATGCGCACCCTGATACGCCCCCGGTCGAACTCGCCTCCCTGCTCATCACCTACGGCGTGATTGTCGACGCCCTACAGGTCGCCCTCGTGCTGGGCGGACAGCCCCACGAGGTGATCGTGGAGAGAGGTGATGCGGATGATGCGCATCACGATGCACCGCAGGTCAACCCCCTGCCGCCCGTGACCAAGACGCAGGCGATCCTCGACGCCGCCGCAGCCCTGGGACCCAGAACAAAGGCCTCCGACATCGTCGACCGCGTCCAGCGCATCAACCGCATCAACGTCGACGACGGATACGTCCGCACCGTCCTCTCGCGGGCGAAGAAGCCCAAGGCCGACGACAGCGGCGGCCCGATGCGAGGCGGCTACGCGTGATCACCTACCACGCCCTCGGCTACTGGGGACTACCCGCGTTCCTCGGCATCGCACTGCTCCTCAAGGTCCTGCCGCGCGACTCCCGAGCCCACCAGCTGCTCGCCCGCATCGCGCTCGCCGGCCTCCTCCTCATCGCCGCCATCGTCGGCCTCTCGTACTGAAGGACCCCACTGTGAAGACCGCGCTCCTCGCTGCCCCGCCTGCCGCGCCCTCCGGGCAGGGCGGTTCCGTCCCGATCTCAGTCCTGCTGATCATCGTCCTCGGCGGTGTCGCCTGGTGGATGTTCAAGCATGGCGACAAGACGAAGAAGCTCCACCTCATGCCCGGTTTCGTCTGTCTCGGACTCGGCCTGTCCCTCTCCGGCACCCAGATCGGCGCCATGATCGGACAGTTCTTCGGCAGCCTCGCCCAGATGCTCGCCACCTTCGCCGGCAACGCCTGACCGACCCGTGGCCACCGACCCCGAGGCCGACACCCTCGAACTGCCTCCCGTCCCGAACTTCGGGCACGGGAGGCCCCGGTGGGCCGCCCGCCGCATCCACCCCCGCCGCATCGGTCGCGGCCACAAGCTCCTCGCCAAGCAACTCAAGGCCTGGGTCATGGCCAAGCCCCCGGCCCGACTGGCGGGCCTCGGCCTCGGCGCGCTCCTCACCGTCCGCGCGGCCAACACCGAGCCCCGGCTCCTCGCTGCGGCCGCCGGCGCCTACATCATCGCCGCCTGGCGGGCAGGGCGCCCCGTACCGCCCACCGAGGACGACCTCAAGCGCCGCGTCATCGAAGGCGTCCACGCCCTCATGGGCGACCAGCCCGCAGTGTTCCTCCGGGACGTGTACGACGCCTTCCAAGCCCGCCCAGCCGCCGAACACCTCGACGACGCACGACTCCGAGCCGTCCTCATCCACTGCGGCATCACCATCCACAAGCAGGTCCGCATCGGCGACAAGGCCGGCCGCAGCGGCATCAAGCGCACCGACATCGAACCCCTCCTCCCCCCGCCCACGTAGACACCCCTCCTGAGGGCGTAGACGCAGATCAGAGCACCGGAGAAGGGGCCGTAGACCCCACCTGAACCGGCCGTAGACCGGCCCGTAGACCACCCGGAGACCCCGATGCGACGACACATCCATGCCCTTCTCCGCGCCGCCCTGCGCTTCGAACAGCCGCCGCTGTACTACTGCGTCAGCTGCGGCGGCCACTACCCCATCGGGCACTTCTGCCAGTAGGGCTGACGCACTGCCGAGATCGCGGGAGCATGGGCCATGGAGTCCGTTATCAAGATCCTCGTCGGCCTGAAACTGATCTGCCTGGTCGGGTTCTTCGCGATGTTGGCCCTCGCGCTGGTGTACACGACCTTCACCGAGCCGCCGCCGCTGCCCCACGAAGAGACCTGGGTCTGCAGGGATGGCGACGTGCAACCGCCGAGCCTCGACCGCGAAGGCTGTCTCCATCACGGCGGGTTGGATCACGTCGAGGATGGACGCCGATAGCGCACCATGGAGGTATGACGCAGCCCGTCCTCGTCGACCCCTACGCCGCCCACGCAGCCACCGGCATCAAGCCCGGCACCATCCGCCAATGGCTCCGCCGCGGCCACCTCACCCACCACGGCTACGACCACGCAGGCCGATCACTCATCGACCTCAACGAACTCCGAGCACACCTGACACCCAAGGCAGCTTGAACCATCAACCACCAGGTGTAACACTGAGGGCACGTCCAGCGTGCCCACACGCAGACGGCAAGCCATGAAAGCCCCGACCACCCCTCCGGTCGGGGCTTTCGCCATACCCACCCGTAGAGCACCCAGCGGCCGCCATGATGTCCCCTTCGTCCGCACCAGCCCAGGGGGGACCATGCGCACCAGAACCACTACCGCGATTACCGCCACATTGCTCATCAGCCTCACCGCTTGCGGCGGGGACGGCTCACCCGACGGCCACTCCGCCGCGATCATGTGCGAGGACTTCGTCAAGGACCGCCTCAAGTCCCCGGGCACAGCCGAGTTCCCCGGTGTCATGGACTCCGACTACGCCAAGACCACCGTCCAGAGCGGCACCAAGCCCTGGAAGTACGAGGTCACCGGAGTCGTCGACAGTCAGAACGGCTTCGGCGCCACCGTTCGCAGTAACTACGTCTGCACCGTCTCCACCAAGGACAACGAGACCTGGACCCTTGACGACATGCAGCTCACTCAACGCTGACCCACGCATGCCAGCGAGCCCGACCGGCGCGACGCAGATCGGGCTCACGCATGTGTGGAGGAACCCGTGGCCGGACGCGCCGAACTCACCAGCTACGACTACCGCAAGACCCGCGCACGCATCCTCGCCGAGTCCACCGTCTGCATCATGTGCGGCCACGACGGATCCCAAGCCGTCGACCACATCACGCCCGTCAGCAAGGGCGGAGCAGCGAAGGACCCGGACAACCTCGCGCCCATCCACGGCGTCGACGGCTGCGCGGTCTGCGGGCGCAAGTGCAACAACGACAAGGGCAGCAAGGCCCTGGCCGAGGTCACCCGCCTGGTCACCTCCCGTGACTGGTACGCCGGACCCTGACCCGGCTGCCCCACAAGGTCCAGGAACGGAGCACAGACCCTCCCGCGCTAGGTGCCCCCGGGCAGCCCCCTGACTCAGTGGCTCAGCTGGCATCCTCACCGAACTGTGTGATCACGCACTGGACTGCCTGGGCGCCTTTCGTGCGGGACGAGCCGCTCCCTGCGCCGTCGTCGTCGTTCCTGGAGCTGATGGGCATGGTCGAGGCGCACCGTCAGAGCAGCCCGTCAGGAGCTTCATGACGCACTGCGGCTCATGAAATTGACGGGATTGACCCCATGCGGTGGGTCTCGTCGGCAGGATGTCCGGCATGGAAGCAGAAGTCCTTGCAGGCATCATCGGTGCTGGCGCGGGTACCGTCGCCGCACTCCTCGGCGGGTGGCTCCAGCAGAGGCATCAGACGAAGCTGGCGAGGGAAGAGCGTGAAGCCGCCCGTCAGGACGCCGCCTTCGATACGGCCGCCGCAGCCGTGTTCGCGTTTCAGGACCTCTTCCGGCGCCGGAGGAGGGGTGGAACCGAGGAGGACTGGGAGCACCAGCTTCACGGCCAGGTGGACCGTCTCCGGCTCGCTGCTCTGACCCTGAACGAGACGAAGCTCCGGGAGCGCCTGGAGGAGGCCGCAGACCTGATCGTCAACTGGCAGCTCCTCGTTCCGAACGGTTTGGACGAGCCGCACGAGATCCGGGCTGCCCTTCAGGTGGCGGACCACGTGCGGGACGTGCTGGGGCAGTACCGGCGAACCGGCAAGGTTCCCGAGCCCTCCAAGGGCTATGCCGAGGCCAAGGGATGGATGGAGGAATGGGAGGAGCTGTACGAGGAGCAGCAGAGGCTGAGGCGGCTGGACAACCAGCGCTGACGCCCGTCATGACGGGTGCTTGCACCTTGAACTAATAGACCGCGTGATCGCGATCAGCAGGATACCTTCGTCCTCATACATGGCCTCGACTCCACTTGAGATGCGGGGCCTTTCGCATGCTTGGGAGGGCTCCAGTGGAGGACGAGATCTGGCTGACGGCCCGCGAGGCTGCCGAGCTGACGGGTGCGGCATCCCCGAGGACCGTGGCGACCTACTAGGCCACTCAGTGCCGATCAGACATGCATCTGACCTGCATCGATGCCTTCGATCTCCCGATGATCTCGATTTGATCCGGATGGATCAGCTTGATCGTTTTTGGGTGATCGTCTTCCCAGCCCCGCGCCCACCTTTTCTTTTTCTCTCCCCGGGCCGATCACGGCCAGATGATCATGAGGGGGTCGCTCGTGCCCAGGACCGCGAAGCCCGTCTACGGGCCGGTCGAGCAGGCCGTCCGCAGTGACGTCGAGCAGCTGGGTGACCTCGTCGGCGTGGAGCCGTCACTGTCGGAGATGGCGTACCGGCTGGCCCGCGAGATCGACTCCGGCGGCGGGGAGGACGGCAAGCAGATGCCGCAGTTGAACCGCGAGCTCCGGCAGACGCTCGCCCAGCTTCTCGAGGGGCGGGCCGCGGACGATGACGACGAC
Source organism: Streptomyces sp. NPDC127084 (assembly GCF_042724175.1). Taxonomy (NCBI): domain Bacteria; kingdom Bacillati; phylum Actinomycetota; class Actinomycetes; order Kitasatosporales; family Streptomycetaceae; genus Streptomyces; species Streptomyces sp. NPDC127084. Next base: position 21,124 of record NZ_JBHXFA010000018.1, on the reverse strand, counting down.
CTCGGAGACCTGGGCTCCCCCGACTGAGTTCGCCGAGGATCTGCTTGAGCGCTATGGGCTCGTCTGTCCTCCGAGGTGGGGCACGCCCCGGCACCCGGATCGGCCGTCACTGGGGCCGAAGCTGTGGAAGGTCATGGAGCGGCTCGGTGCGCCGCCGATGCCGTGGCAGAAGTACGTGTCGGATGTGGCGCTGGAGCTCGACCCGGACACGGGCCGGTTCGCACACCGCGAGGTGGGCCTGTCCGTCTCACGCCAGCAAGGAAAGACCGAGCTCTGCTTGGCCGCGCAGGTCCATCGCGCGCTGGCGTTCCCCGGGCAGAACATCGTCTACGCCGCCCAGACCCGCAACGATGCGCGCAAGCGCTGGGAAGACGAGTTCTGGGAGAAGATCTCCGGCTCCTCACTGGTCAGGTACGCCCGCATTCGGAAGTCGAACGGCAACGAGGCGATTCTCTGGCCGGGGAAGCGCAGCCGGATGGGCATCACCGCGAACACGGAACGCGCCGCTCACGGCCCGCCGCTCGACCTCGGGTTCATCGATGAGGCGTTCGCGCACGAGGACGACCGACTCGAGCAGGCGTTCAGTCCGGCGATGTTGACCCGCCCCATGGCCCAGCTCTGGTGGGCTTCGGCTGGTGGCACGACGAAGAGCGTGTGGCTGAACAAGAAGCGCGAGACGGGGCGGGCGCTCATCGAGGCGCTATGGGAGGCGCTCGCCGAGGACCCCAACACCCGCCGCCCCGCGGCAGCGTACTTCGAGTGGTACGCCCCGGAGGATATGCCGCGCGATGACCCGGCGACCTGGTACGCGACACTGCCCGCACTCGGGCACACGGTCACCGAGGACGTGATCCGCGCCGAGCTGGAGAAGATGGCCAACGACCCCAGCGGATTCGACCGGGCGTACCTGAACCGGACGCGGAAGCCCATGCCGCCATCCGACCCGAACGTGCCGAAGGCGAAGTGGCCTGGCATGGTCGACGCGGAGTCGAAGCCGAGGGGTGATCTGGCGTTCGCCGTCGACGTATCCCAGGACCGCAGTTCGTCCTCGATCGGCGCGGCCATCAAGCGGCCAGACGGCAAGGTGCACCTCGAGGTCGTCGACCGGCGTGCGGGTACGGACTGGGTGGTGCCCGCTCTGGTGCGGCTCAAGAAGCTGTGGGGCCCGCTGCTCGTCGCGATCGGTTCGTCCGGTGCGCCGGCCGGGTCGCTCATCGACGACCTGATCGTCGCCGGAATCACGGTGCCGGAGGACAAGGACCGCCCGCACCGCGGGCACCTGGTGGTGATGAGGCACAACGACATGACCGAGGCGTGCGGGCAGCTGGCGGACGCCATGAACCAGGGCACCGCCGTCCACCTGGACCAGTCGCCGCTCACAGCGGCGGTGAATGGCGCGCGCACCCGCCGCGTCGGCGACGCCTGGGTGCTGGACCGGACGAGCAGCCTGGTCGACGTGGCGCCGTTGGTCGCTGTCGCCGAAGCCCGTTGGGCACTGCTCTCGCGCGGCCCTGCCGTGTTGGACGACTACGACCTGATGAACAGCGTTCTGTGAGGAGGGATCTGGCGTGAGCCCGACTCTGGGACGGGATGGGGTGTGGTACGCCGGTGGTGGGCCGCCGGCCGTGGCTGGCTGGAGGCGAGTCACCCGGGCGGTGGCGGCTCCGTTCCGGTGGATGGCTGGTGTCAGCAAGCGAGCGATCACCTCGCTGCCGTGGATCGCGGGAGGGCCGCGCAGCGGCTCGATCTCCTCGCAACGGGCGATGTCGCTGGTGCCGCTATTCGCCTGCGTTCGGATCCTCGCCGACTCGATCGCGTCGCTTCCGGTCCAGACGTACCGGAAGAACGGCGCGTCGCGGGAGATGCTGACGTTCGTCCCCTCGCTGCTGTTCCAACCGGCTGCGCGGGACAACCTGTTCGAGTGGCTGCACAAGCTCGTAGTGTCCCTCGGGCTGCGCGGCAACGCCTACGGGCTGATCACGCAGCGGGACGCCTTCGGGTTCCCCACTTCGATCGAGTGGCTGAACCCGGACGATGTCTGGGTCGATGAGCTTCGGCCGACGATGCCGGTCTTCTACTGGCAGGGGCACGAGGTCGCCCGGGAGCTGATCGTCCACATCCCGTGGGTGGTCCTGCCCGGCAAAGTCGTGGGCCTGTCGCCCATTAGTCATTTCGCGCGGACGATCGGCGTAGGCCTCTCGGCAACCGAGTACGGGCTGTCGTGGTTCGACAACGGAGGCACCCCGCCGTCCGTGTTGAAGAACTCGGCCAAGACCGTCACACCGGATGACTCCGCGGAGATCTCGGACCGGCTGTCGGCCCGGATTCGCTCCCGCAAGCCGCTGGTCCTCGGATCGGACTGGGACTTCACTGCGCTGCAGGTGAACCCGGAGGAGTCGCAGTTCATTGAGACGATGCGGCTCAACGCCTCGCAGATTGCCGCGATCTACGGCGTTCCCCCGGAGATGGTGGGTGGCGACTCCGGCGGGTCGATGACCTATGCGAACGTCGAGCAGAACGCGATCAACTTCGCCAACTTCACGCTGCGGCCCTGGCTGTCGCGGATCGAGACCAAGCTGTCCGCGCTCATGCCCGGGCGGGAGTTCGTGAAGTTCAACGTCGACGCGATGATCCGGGTCGATCTGATGACCCGCTACCAGGCGCACTCGATCGCGCTCACGGGCGGCTGGCGCAACCGCGACGAGGTCCGTGCCTTGGAAGACCTGCCGCCGCTCCCGGACGGCCAAGGGCAGGTCTACCTGCCCGTGGCGATGCTCGGCGGCCCCAGCAACTCTCCGGCCTCTGTGCCGGAGGATCCCAACCCATCCGAGTGAGGAGGCCGACCGTGGCCGACCTGGAGAGGCGCTACACCGCGGTGCCCGTCGAGCTGCGGGCCGCCAAGGAGCAGCGCACTATCAACGGCTACGCAGCCGTGTTCAACCGTGAATCGTCCAACCTCGGTGGCTTCGTCGAGGTCGTCGACTCGCGGGCCTTCAACAAGTCCCGAGGTGACGGTTGGCCCGACGTCATCGCCCGCTACAACCACGACGACAACATGCTGCTGGGCACGGTGGCCGGTGGCACGCTGCGGCTCCAGGTTGACGACACGGGCCTGATGTACGACGTCGACCCGCCGCAGGCCCGCGCGGACATCCTGGAGCTGGTGGCGCGCGGCGATGTCCGCAAGAGCTCGTTCGCGTTTCGCACGGTCGAGGACGACTGGGGTATGACCGACCAGGGCTTTCCCAAGCGCACGCTGCTCGCGGCGCAGCTGGTCGACGTGGCCCCGGTCAACATCCCTGCCTACCCCGACTCTTCTGCTGGCCTTCGCTCTCTCGCGGCCCATGTCGGCGCCGAGCTCGAAGAAGTCCGGTCGCTGGCCGCCGAGGGCGAGCTGCGCAAGCTTTTCCGCCGCACGGACGGGCCCGGGCCGGCCAAGCCGCAGACCCTTGGTGCGGCGGCGCGCATGGCGCTGCTAGCGCGGCGGGAGTCCCCGCACCTGTGACCCACCCATGGGGCAGGCCGACAGCCACCCCAGCAACACCCTCGGCCTGCCTGGTGCAGGCCTTTCGCATGTCGAGGCAGGCCGACAGCCACCTCGGACCCCACACCCGCTATGCAGTGAGGAGATCGGACCATGTCCGAGGTAGTGAAGAGCCTCCAGGAACGCCGGATGCGCGTCTGGGAGCAGGCCAAGGCGCTCGCCGACTCGGCAGCCGACGAGAACCGCACCTTCTCCGGAGAGGAGGAGGGCACCTGGCAGTCCCTGAACGCCGAGCTGGACGCGCTCGACAAGCGCATCAAGGCCGTCATCGACGGAGAGCAGCGCGCGAAGGACGCCGAGGACGCGATGTTGAAGCTGCGCGGGGAGCCGCGCGGCAACGCCCCTGGCGGCCCGCAGGCCCCCGGCACAGACGAGCTGCGGAAGTTCCTGCGCGGAGAAGGCGGCCGGACGTTCGACGTGCGGCCCACGGCCCCGGTCAGCTTCCGTGACCTTTCCAAGCTGACTGCCGGAGCGGGCGGCAACACCGTGCCGACCGACTTCTACGGCCAACTGGTCGCCCACCTCATCGAAACGAGCGCGATCCTGCAGGCCGGGGCGACCGTGCTCAACACGGCTTCCGGAGAGACGCTGCAGGTGCCGAAGACCACGGCGCACAGTTCCGCGGCCATCGTCACCGAGGCCGCGGCCATCTCGGAGTCGGACCCGGCGTTCGGGCAGATCAGCCTCGGCGCGTTCAAGTACGGCACGGTCATCCAGGTCTCGCGCGAGCTCCTCACGGACGCCGGCGTGGACCTGGAGGGCTACCTGTCCATGCAGGCTGGCCGGGCACTGGGCAACGCGTTCGGGGCGCACTGCATCACCGGAACCGGCTCCGGCCAGCCTCGCGGCATCGTCACCGACGCGTCCGCGGGCGCGACCGGACCGACCGGTGTCACCGGCGGGTTCGGCGCGCAGGCCACGGCCGGCCAGGGCGCTGACCTGCTGATCACCCTGTTCCACTCGGTGATCTCGCCGTACCGGATGTCCCAGTCCTGCCGGTGGATCATGAACGACACCACCGCGGGGACGATCCGCAAGATCAAGACCAGCGAGGGCCAGTACATCTGGCAGCCCTCGGTCGTCGCTGGCACCCCGGACACCATCCTCGGCAAGCCGGTGCTGACGGACCCCAATGTCGCGTCCATCGGACTCAGCGCTGAGTCGGTCATCTTCGGCGACATCAGCCAGTACTTCGTGCGCATGGCTGGCGGGATCCGATTCGAGCGGTCCGACGAGTTCGCGTTCAACGCGGACCTCGTCACCTTCCGGGCGCTCATGCGCGCCGACGCAGCACTGGTCGACCTCACCGGGGCCGTGAAGACGTACACCGGCGGGGCTTCCTGACCGACCATCCCAGGGGCGGACTTGACGCTGAGCCCGCCCCTTCGTCACTCGACAGGAGGAAACCCCATGTCCACCTTCGACGAGGTGCTCTTCAACCGGTCGCTTTCACCGGCGACCCGCACCAACGGCACGGCGAACGGTGTCGCGGTCGACCGCATGGTCAACGGCGGCATGCAAGACGCCGTGGTCCTGGTGTCCACCGGCACCATCACCGACGGATCGCACGCAGTAACCGTCGAGGACTCCGACGACGGGTCCACCGGCTGGACCACGGTCGCGGCCGCCCAGTTGCAGGGCAGCGCTCCGACCGTCGTCGCCGCCAGCGACGACACCGTGTTCGAGTTCGGCGTCCGCAGCACCCGCCGATTCCTGCGCGTCGTCGCGGTCACCAGCGGCGCCACGACCGGAGGCCTGTTCAGCGCGGGCGTCCTGCTTGGCAAGCCGCGGTTCGCGCCCGTGGCCCACTCCTAGGAGGCACAGCACATGCGTATCCGCATGAACGTCCAGATGTCCGGGACCCGCAACGGGGAGCCGTGGCCGGCGCGGGGCGAGGTGACCGAGTTGCCGACAGCGGAGGCGGCGCACCTGGTCGCGTCCGGTATCGCTGAGGAAGTCGTCGACGAGCCTGCCAAGGTCGAGACCGCCACCATGCCGAAGGCCGACACGAGCGCGCCACCGCAGGGTGCCGAGACCAAGCCCCGCACAACGGCGAAGCGTGCCGCCTCGGGCCGCAAGGGCGACCACTCCGGGGAGTAGCCGTGGCCAACGAGTACGCAGACCTGGCCACACTCAAGCTCTCGCTGAACATCGAGACTGACGACACGTCGCGGGACACGCTGTTGAACAACGCGCTCGCCTCGGCGTCCCGCAGCATCGACGCGTCGACCGGTCGCCGCTTCTACCTCGACTCGCCTGCCACGGCGCGCACCTACCGGACCTCAGGCCGGGTGGTGTGCAACGCCGAGGGCGAGCGGCTCCTGGTCGACGACATCGGCAGCTCCACTGGCCTCATCGTCGAGACCGGATCGGGTGGCTCTTGGTCGCCCGTCACCGACTACGAGACCGCACCGGACAACGCGCTGGTGCGCGGCCGTGCGATCACGTCGCTTCTGCGGGCGTCGGGCACGTGGGGCTACGGCTCGACTCGCGTGCGCGTGACGGCCCGATGGGGATGGCCCGCGGTGCCGGACGAGATCGAGCAGGCCACGCTCCTCCAGGCCGCTCGGCTCTACCGGCGCAAGGACTCCCCAGAGGGAGTCACAGGCTCCGCAGAGTGGGGCGTGGTGCGCCTGTCCCGTCGTGACCCGGACGTGTGGAACCTCATCGAGCACTACATCGTGCCCGGGTTCGGATAGGAGGCGCAGTGGATATCAGCGCAGTGCGCGAGGCGATCGCCGCCGCCGCCCGCGCAGTGGTCCTGCCGGATGGAATCCCGAAACTGACCTCCACCGGCCACGTCCCCGATGCGGTGACCGCGCCAGCGTTCTTCGTCGCCGAGTACACCGTCGACTTCGACAAGGCCATGGGCCGGGCCTTGGACGAGATCGAGTTCACGGCCCGATTGCTGGTCGGCCGGGCGGACGAGCAGTCCTCACAACGACTCCTCGACTCGATCCTCTCCGGCTTCGGAGTGGCGTCCCTGAAGGAAGCGATCGAGGTCGCGCGCGGGGCACCGGGCGAGTACGCCCTCGGCGGGCTGGCGCACGACCTCCACGTCCGCCGTATCCAGGGCAACCGCCTGTATGAGCATGCCGGGATCCAGTACCTGGGCGCCGAAATCATCATCAAGGTCATCGGAGAGGGGGCACCCTGATGAGCAAGTTCGTGCTGCTCAACGCCAGGTTGTTCGCGGTCGCCGCCGACCTGACCGGCGCGTCCAACAAGATCGAGCTCACGGCGGAGATCGAGGAGAAGGAGACCACCAACTACGCCTCGAACGGCTGGTCAGAAAAACTCGGCGGGCTCGCCTCTGCGGAGATCAGCGGCGAAGGCCAGTGGGAGGCTGGCGACCCGAGCCTCGTCGACAACGCCTCGTGGGCGCAGCTGGGCGGAGTCGGCCCGTGGACCGTGTGTCCCGCGGGTGCCGCCGTGGGCGATCTCGCCTATCTCACCACTGCCATGCGTTCCAACTACACGCAGGGCGAATCGGTCGGCGCAGTGGCCCCGTGGTCCGGCACGGCGAAGTCGTCGTGGCCGCTGGTGCGTGGGCAGATCGGGCACCCGAACGGGACCGCGCGGACGTCGACCGGCACGGGCACCGGTGTGCAGCTCGGTGCCGTGGCCGCGGGTAAGCGCCTGTATGCCGCGCTGCACGTCCTGTCCGTGTCGGGCACGACACCGAGCATCACCGCCCGCATCGAGTCGGACGACAGCAACGGCTTCCCGTCCCCGACCACCCAGCTGACGTTCACCGCGACCGGCGCGGTGGGCGGCGAAGCGCTCCGAACGTCCGGATCGGCGATCACCGACACCTGGTACCGGGTGGCCTGGACGATCTCCGGCACCACCCCCTCGTTCCTGTTCGCCACCTCCTTTGGAATCAGGTGATCACCCATGGCCAAGATGGTCCTGCTGGCCCAGTACCTCAGCATCAACGGCACCGACCTGTCCGACTACACCCGCAAGGCCGAGCTGTCGATCGAGGTGGAAGACAAGGACATCACCACCTACGGCAGCCTCGGATGGAAGGCCGTCCTCGGTGGCCTCAAATCTGGTGAACTCTCCGCCGAGTTCCTCCAGGACGTGGCCGCCACGAAGATCGACAGCATCATGTGGCCGCTGCTCGGCACCGTCGTCACCTTCGAAGTCCGCGCGGACGCGGCAGCGGTCGGCGCCTCGAACCCTAAGTACACCGGGTCCGTGCTGATCAAGGGGTGGAACCCGATCGAGGGCGGCGTGGGTGACGAGGCGTCGGTGTCGGTGAGCTACCCGACCTCCGGTGCGGTGACCCGCGCCACGGCCTGATGGCCGGCCCGCCATTCGAACTCACCTGCACCACCGAGGGACTCGACGCGCTGGTGCGGGCGCTGCGCGCCGAGGAGGACGGCAAGGAACTCCGCAAGGATCTCGCGAAGAACCTGCGGGGCGCGCTGCGCCCGGGTGCCGCCCGCGCGAAGTCGGCAATCATGGCCATGCCCTCGGCAGGCACCGGCAGTGGGCCGGGCCTGCGAGCGGGGATCGCGAAGAAGATCCGGCCCGAGGTGAAGCTCGGCGGCCGCTGGTCCGGCGCCCGTATCAAGGCCTTCAAGACCCCCGGGCTCCGCGGGTTCGCGAACGCGCCGAAGCGCACCAACCGGCGCGAGGGCGGATGGCGCACCCTCACCTACGGCAAGGAGCCGTGGCGTACCCAGACCGGCAAACGCGGATGGTTCGACGAGTCGTTCATCAACGACGCCGACCAGTACCGCGAGGCCGTCCACGAAGCGATGGAAGCAATGGCCCGGCGCATCGCGGCACGGGCCGGATAGGAGTCCTTGTGTTCCTGGTGTACCACCCCGAGGGCTCCGACGAGCCGAAGCGCTGGCGCTACGACCCGCGCAAGCTGATGTCCGCGGAGCGAGAGAAGATCGAGCGCCTCACCGACCGGAACTTCTCCGAGTTCACCGTCGACGTGATGAAGGGCAGCAGCCTCTGCCGACGTGCGTTGCTGTTCGTGTTCCTCAAGCGGGAGCACCCCACGATGAAGTTCGACGACGTCGACTTCGCCTGGGACGAGCTGACCCTCGAGCACAGCAAGGCGGAGCTGCGGCTGATCCGCGACACGGCCGCCGAGAACGCTCCGGCCGACCAACGCGCCGCGCTGCTGGAGGAGTTCGACCGGCAGATCGCCACCGCCTACGACGACACCGAGGGCGAGGGAAAAGCCCAGCTGCCGATCGCCGGCTAAGGCGACTCGGCGACGCCGCCCACCTGCTGCACGTCACGCCACGGGACTGGGACCGGCTGACGGTGGAGGAGACAGACCACCTCCTCGACTGGCTCGACGCCTACGAGAAAGCCCAGCAAGAGGCGAACGAACAACTGAAGAGAGGGCGGTGACCTGCGGTGGCGGATACGTCGCTCGTCTTCAACCTGATCGCCCGCGACCAGGCGTCGGCCACCATGGACCGGATGCGGGAGCGGTTCACCGTCGCATCGCAGGCCATCGGCGCCGGCGTCGGTATCGCCCTGGGCGTGGGCATCGCGCAGAACCTGAACACCGAAGCCGCGAACAACAAGCTCTCCGCGCAGCTCAAGCTCGGTCCGGCCGAAGCCGCCGAGGTCGCCAAAGTCAGCGCTAGCGTCTACCAGAACGCGTGGGGCGACAGTACCGAGACCGTGAACCTCGCCATCAAGGGCGTCTACCAGAACATCGGGGACGTGTCGCAGGCACAGGGTGGACTCGAAGGGATCACCACCAAGGCCCTCGCCCTGGCCGAGACATTCGACACCGACCTCACCATGGCGACCGCAGCCGTCGGCCAGCTGATCCGGACCGGCCTGGCGTCCAACGCCGACGAGGCGTTCGACATCATCACTACCGGTCTCCAGTCCGCCGCCGACAAGAGCGGCGACTACCTCGAGACCCTCAACGAGTACAGCACCCTATGGCGCCGTGTCGGCCTCGACGGAAGAACAGCCACAGGGCTGCTGAGCCAGGGCCTCAAGGCCGGCGCCAGGGACGCCGACCAGGTAGCCGACGCCATCGGCATCTTCGGTGAGATGGCGACGAGCAACAGCACCGCGGTCAAGGATGCGTACAAGAGCATCGGCCTGGAGTCCGACAAGGTGGCCGCGCTCATGGGCAAGGGCGGGGCGTCCGCCCAGCAGGCTCTCCAGATGACGATGACCGCGCTCCGCGGCACCAAGGACGAGACCGTCCAGCTGACCGCCGCACAGGCGCTGTTCGGCGACCTGGCGAACACCATGGGCGCAGCCCTGTTCGCGCTCGACCCGGCCACCGCCGCAGCCTCCGCAGGGATGGACAAGGCATCCGGCGCAACGGACCGGCTGGTGGCCAAGGTCGGAGGGGGCGCCGCCTCCAGTCTGGAGACGTTCAAACGCAAGGCGCTGGGCAAACTGGCCGAGGTCAGCGGCGGATTCGTCGACTTCGCCATGCGCAACCAGACCGTGTTCGAGCCGCTCACGTACACGCTGCTCGCCCTGGCAGGCACCGTGCTGATCGTGCGCGGCGCGATGATGGTGTACACCGCCGTGTCCACGGTCGTCGCCGCCGCGAACGCCATCATCAGCGCCTCCACGTGGACCGTCATGGGCAACTGGATGCGAATGATGGGCATCGGCCTCATGGCCTACGCCCGCATCGCGGCCGGGGCGGCAGCGTCCGCGGCGACAACCGCCGCAGCATGGGTAGGCTCCGCGCTAGTGTCGATCGGCACCTGGATCGCCGCGGTCATCCGCGCCGGTGTCACAGCTGCTGCTCAGTTCGTGATGATGGCCGGACGGGCGGTGGTGTGGGCCGCGATCATGGCCGCTCAGTGGCTCATCGCCATGGGCCCGATCGGCTGGATCATCGCGGCCGTAATCGGCCTCGTCGCGTTGATCATCGCCAACTGGGACACCATCAAAGCCTGGACGGGCGCAGCCTGGGACTGGATCTGGGCGAAGATCCAAGCCGCAGTCGGATTCATCATGACCGGGATCGAATTCCTCGGGCAGATCCCCGGGAAGATCGGCGAGTGGTTCGGCCAGGCCAAGGACTGGGCCGTGCGGAAAATGGTCGAGATGACGGTCTGGCTGGTGGGTCTGCCGGGCCGCGCGATCGCGGCCATCTCCTCACTCGGAAGCCGCCTCTGGAACACCGTGTCGGGCGCCTTCCAGCGCTTCAAGCAGGCAGCGATCGTGAAGGTCGCGCAGTTCATCGTCTGGTCGCAGGGCATCCCCGGGCGGATCGCGTCCGCCATCGGCAACCTCGGCTCGCTCCTCTACAACAAGGGCCGCGACATCGTGATGGGCCTGTGGAACGGGATCAAGGGCATGGGCGGCTGGCTGCGGGACACTCTGATGGGCTGGGCCCGCGACTTGATCCCCGGGCCGATCGCGAAGGCCCTCGGCATCGCATCCCCGTCGAAGCTCATGGCGTCCGAGATCGGCCGATGGATCCCCGAGGGTGTCGTCGTCGGCATCGAGTCGAAGAAGGCCCTCGTAGCGCGGACCATGTCCAACCTCGTGCAAGCGCCGCCCGCAGCAGCCTCAGCACTCGCCGGACGACAGATGGGGGGATCCGCGCCCGTACCGCTAACCAGCAACCCGGTCGGCGGCATCCTCGGCCGCATCGTCATCGATGTCACCGGCGCTGATGGGGCGTTCAAGACATTCATCACGAAGATCGTTCGCGTCGAAGGCCGCGGCGACGTGCAGTTGGCGTTCGGCGACAGGAAGAAGTAGAGGGGGCAGACGTGGCGTTCCCGCAGACCCCGCATGACGTGCGCACCGAGTTCCAGATCGGCGGGACGTGGACCGAGGTCACAAGCGACGTCTACACCCGCGACCCGATCACCATCGAGCGGGGCCGTAAGGACGAGGGCACCACAACCGACCCGACCAAGGTGTCCTTCGTCCTAAACAACCGGCTGGGCAAGTACAGCCCGCGCAACCCGCTGTCGCCGTACTACGGGCTGATCGGCCGCAACACCCCAATCAGAATCAGCGTGCCCGGCAGCGAGTCGTACCTCGCCCTGCCCGGGACAGCGGCCGACATCGCATCGACCCCGGACCACGCGAGCCTGGACGTGGCGGGCGACATCGACGTGAGGGTAGAGGCCACTGCGGACTGGTACGTCACCGGCAAGAGTCAGATGCTCATCGGTAAGTGGAGCAGCACAGACGGCCAGCAGTCCTGGAACATGCGCGCGTTCAACGGGCTGCTGGTCTTCAACTGGACCACGGGCGGCGGCAGCGGCACGAGCGCGTTCGTCCAGGGAACCATCCCCGGCGGTCTGCGCCGCGCTGCTTTCCGGGCCACGCTGGATATCGACAACGGCGCCGGCGGCAAGACGGCCACGCTGTACTGGTCCACGTCCATGAGCGGCACATGGACCCAGTTCGCACAGGGCACCATCGCCGGAACGAGCGCCATCTTCGCCTCGACGACCCCGGTGGAAATCGCACCGAGCCAGCCCGCCAACAACCCGCCCCGGCTCCCGCTGGAAGGCCGCGTGCACCGGGCGGAGATCCGCAGCGGAATCGGCGGCACGGTCGTCGCATCACCCGACTTCCGCTCGCAGACGGCCGGCGCCACGTCGTTCGCCGACTCGGCAGGCCGCACATGGACCGTGGCCGGGGCCGCGTCGATCACGAACAGGGAGTACCGCGCCTACGCGGAGATCTCCGAATGGCCGTCCCGCTGGGACGTGTCCGGCAAGGACGTCTGGGTGCCGATCCAGGCCGCGGGTGTGCAGCGCCGCCTCGGGCAGGGTGCCAAGCCCCTCGCGTCCACGCTGCGCCGCCGCGTCCCCACGGCCACCGGTCTCATGGCGTACTGGCCGCTGGAGGAAGGGGCGACCGCCACCCGCGCCTACAGCCCCGTGCCCGGGGTGAACTCGCTATCCGTGACCGGCATGGACTTCGCCTCCGAGGACTCCCTCGGCGGATCCTCGGCGCTGCCGAAGCTGAAGAACCCGGCCAGCCTGAGGGGCTCCATCCCCCGCGCCACCACGGCCGGATGGCAGATCGAGATGGTGTACAAGCTGCCGACCATGCCCGCCACACAGACCGAGATCCTGCGGGTGGCGGTGACCGGATCGGCCTGCCGGACCGCGGTTGTCTACGCCTCCACCGCAGGCATCCGCGTCGAAGCCCTGGACGAGGACGGCGCGTCCCTCGCGTTCTTCCTCTACAGCAACGCCACCGCGCTCGCCGACTTCGTCGGCACCTGGAACCGACTCCAGATCTTCACCTCCGACAACGGCGGCGGGCAGACCCGCCTCGTCGCCGCCTGGCGGGACATCACCGACGGCGGCGGCAAGTGGGCCTCCTCCACCGTCTACACCGGCACCATGGGCTACGCGGCCGGCGTCTCCGGCGTGTGGGGCGCGAACACCGAGGGCATGGCCATCGGGCACCTCGGCGCGATCGCCCTCCCAGGCAGCGGCACCACCGCCGGCAGCGTCATCTACGAGAACGCGGACGAGGGCTACGACGGCGAGACCGCCATCGACCGACTCAACCGCCTCGCCAACGAGGAAGCCGCCATCGTCGACCTGTCGTGGATCGACGGCGACACCACGCGGGCCAGCGAACTCGTGGGCCCGCAACGGCCCGAGCCGTTGCTCGATCTGCTGGAGTCCTGCGCCGCCGTCGACGGTGGCCTCCTGTACGAGCCCACCACCCGCCTGGGCCTGGTCTACCGGGACCGCACCAGCCTGGAAAACCAGACAGTGGCGCTGGCCCTGAACTACGCCGCAGACGGGGAAGTCGGCCCGCCGCTGGAGCCCACCGAGGACGACCAGCGGCTACGCAATGACGTGACCGTCACCCGGCAGGGCGGTACGTCCGGGCGCGCGGTCCTCGAGGAAGGGCCGCTGTCCGTGCAGGCCCCGCCGAACGGGGTCGGCGTGTACGAGGAGTCGGTCACGCTCGACCTCCACTCGGACGCGCAGCCTGCTCCGCACGCCGGGTGGCGGATGCATCTGGGCACCGTCGACGAGGCCCGGTACCCAACCGTGCACGTCATGCTCCACGCCGCCCCGCAGCTGATCCCCGCGGTGCTGGCGATGGAACTGGGTGACCGGCTCACGATCAGCAACCCCCCGGCGTGGCTCCCGCCCGACCCGATCGACCAGATGGCGCTCGGCTATACGGAGGTCCTCGACCAGTACACGTGGGACATCTACCTCAACTGCGTGCCCGCGTCGCCGTACACGGTGGGCGTCCTGGACAGCGCAACCTTGGGCCGGGCGGACACCGACGGTTCCGTGCTGGCGGCGGCCGTGTCCTCGTCGGCGACGGCGATGACGGTGCTGGCGACCGACGGCCCGTCGTGGACCCGGGACCCGGCCGATGTCCCGTTCGACGTCCGCATGGGCGGGGAGCGGGTGACCGTCACAGCGATCACTGGCGCAGCGCAGGACGACTTCAGCGCGGCCCAGACGGACGCGTGGGGACCAGCCGATGTGGGCGGCACGTGGTCACTCGGCGGCGGCACGGTCCCGGGCGACTACGACGTGGCCTCTGGCCGAGGGCTGCATCTCCTCGGAACGGTGAACACGTCACGGCGCTCGTTCCTCACCCAGACGATCGCCGACACCGACACGCAGGTCGACATCCAGTCGTCCGCGCTGGCGACCGGGGCGGCGATCACCGGCAGCATCGGCACCCGGTACATCGACAGCGACAACCTGTACCTGGCCCGGATCGCGTTCAACACGGACCAGACCATGACGCTCACCATCAGGAAGCGGGTCGCCGCAGCCGAGACGCAGCTGGCCAGCTTCACGCCGCAGCTGACGCACGCCGCATCGACGGATGTGCGGCTCCGGTTCCGGGTGTTCGGGACTCTCCTCCAGGCCAAGGTGTGGGACCCGACCCGGGCAGAACCGGGGTTCTGGCAGCTCGAGGTCACCGACAGCAGCCTCACCACGTCGGCGCTCATCGGCCTGCGAAGCATCCTCGTCACCGGCAACACCAACGTCTCGCCGCTGGTCCGGTACGACAACTTCATCCTGCTGAACCCGACCCGCTGGACGGTCACCCGCAGCGTCAACGGGGTCTCGAAAGCGCAAGCCGCAGGCGAGGACGTCCGCCTCTTCCAGCCCACGATCATTGCCCTATAGGAGGCCACTGTGGTGTACCCCACGATCCCAGCCGGGGGACGCGTCACGGCGGCCCTGCTGACCAGCATGCTGCCGCTGACGGCCGCCAAGACCGGAACGACGGCCCGCGCGTCGACCACCACGGCGACCGCGGATCCGGAGCTCCAGGTCAGCGTGGAGGCCAATGCCGAGTACAAGTTCTCCGCCTACATCCGCTACTCCGGCGACACCGCAGGGGACTTGAAGTGCACGTTCACCGGGCCGTCCGGATCGTCCGGCTCATGGGGCGCCCGCACCATGGACACCGCCGCGACGACATCGACGGGCAACTCTCAGGCGGTCCGCACGCCACTCGGCACGGTCAAGTCCATCGGGTGTATCAGCACGTCCGTGCCGCAGACGTTCAACGTCGAAGGGCGCCTCATCACCGGCGCCTCAGCGGGCACCTTCAGTTTCGACTGGGCGCAGGACACCTCGAACGCCACCGGCACAGGCATCGAGGCCGACTCCTGTTTCATCCTCCACCGCATCGCCTAGAAAGGGCGCCATGCCTGCTGTGATCGAACGACTCGAAAGCGTGCAGTACGACGGCACCAACGGGGAGCACATCGCCACCGAGTTCCTGGACGGGATGTCCGTCGGGTCTGACGACGGGCATCTGCTTCAGCTCGTAGACGGGATGAATGACCCGCTCGTCAGGCTCGGGGACTGGGTGATCCGCCGCGCGGTCCCGGGCGGCCGGCACCAGTACGCCGCGGCGTGCTCGGACGCCGACTACGCGGCGATGTACACCGAACTCCCGTCGTAGCCGCAGCGACGACCACTCGCCCCGTGCCGCTCCGGCCGGGGCTTTTCAATGCCCCGAGGAGCACCCTTGAAGCTTGTCACACGCGCCCAGCTGGGCTGGCCTGCCTCGGCCGCGCCCAGTCAGGCCACCGCCAGAGGCACCAAGGTTCATTACGAAGGCACGCCCGTCTCCACTGGCCTGCTCACCAACCACGCCGCGTGCATCGCCGAGTGGAAAGCGATCCGCGCCAGCCACCTGGCAAACACCGCCGAGAACTACTCGGACGTCGCATACAACTACGCCGCCTGCCTACACGGCTACCTCCTCGAAGGCCGCGGCATCGGCAAGCGCACGGGCGCCAACGGCAACCAGACGCTGAACCAGCAGCACTACGCGATCGTGGGCCTAGTCGGCTCCGAGGGGCTCACTCAGCCGACCGACGCGATGCTGCACGCCATCCGCGACGGCATCGAGCTTCTGCGGGAGCACGGCGCCGGTGACGAGATCAAGGGCCACCGGGACGGCTACGCCACGTCGTGCCCTGGTGGGCCGCTCTACGCATGGGTCCAGCACGGTGCGCCCCGGCCCGGATCCACCCCTGAACCTCCCAAGGAAGAAGTCGACATGACCCCCGAGCAGGACACCCGCCTGAAGTACATCGAGTCCAAGCTGAAGGACCTCTACGACGGGCGCGCCGTCGCGCCGTGGACGTACAAGGGTAAGACCACCCCCGACGGCAAGAGCCCCGAGACGCTCGACGCCTACGCCTACCTGCGCACGACCAAGGTCGATGTCGACAAGCTCGAATCGCAGGTCGCCCAGCTCACCGCCAAGGTGGATGCGCTGGAGCTCACGGGCCTGACCGATGCGCAGCTCATCGCGATCGCCGACAAGGTCGCCGACGCCCTCCACGCCCGCCTCGCCGACTGACCGGCTTTTGCCCTCTTCTCACAGACAAGGATCTGTCATGCCTCTGACTGACGCTGAACTCTGGGCCGCGGCCCTCGGATACGCCCTCCCGCCCGTGATCGCGATCGTTCAGCAGCCTCGATGGTCGGGCGCGATCAAGGGCCTCATGATGCTCGCTGTTGCGGCGGTCGTGGGTCTCGGCTCGTCGTACTTCGCCGGGGACTTCGCGGGCAAGTCGATCGTGACGTGCATGCTCGCCGCAGCTCTGTCCATCGGCATCGCCTACCACACCCTGTGGAAGCCGTCGGGGATCGCGCCGGGCATCGAGCAGGCGACGTCCACGGGCGGCGCGCCCCGGGCGGTGTAGTGGCCTGCCGTGCGGCCCGACGGCTTGGCCGTCAGCTGGGCCGCCGCGGGGCCATCCTCCTCAGCTTCGGATTCATCTGGATGGCCATCGGCTACGGCCAGATCGTCCAGCCGCAGCCTGACCGGCGCGGCCTGAAGCTGCTGTTGGATATCGCCCCGCTGACCGTGTGGGGGTGGCTGTGGGTTACCGCCGGACTCATCGCCATCGCCTCCGCCTGGCTCCCCGAGGGCGCGGACTGGCCCGGCTTCCTGGCACTGCCGCTGATGGTGCTGCCGTGGATGACGTCCTATCTCGCCTCGTGGCTGCTGGGTGATTTCGACCGGGGGTGGGTCGCCGCGCTGGTGTGGGGGGCGATCGCGATCCCGGTGCTAGTCGTGGCCGGGTGGCGAGAGTCCCCGCGCCTGAAGAGAATCGAGAGACGCTGATGACGGTGGAGACGTGGGTGCAGGCGGGCCTCGCGGTGGTCGGGTCGGTGGGTGGTGTGGTCGCGGCCCGGGCAGCGCGCAGGACGAAGCGGCAGGAGAACCGGGATGACTTCACGACGATCGTGAAGGAGCTCCGCACCGACCTGAAGTCGGTCAAGGACGAGCTCGCCGAACAGAAGACCGAGGCTCGACGGCAGGCGGAGCAGATCAGCGACCAGGCACTCGCTCTCCACTGGCTTCAGACCAGGCTCCATCAGCTCGTGTTGCATATCCGTGGGGCCGGTCTGGAGCCGCCCGCGGGGGCCCCTATCCCCGAGCGGGCCCGCAAGTACATCCACCACATCGACGTGTAAGAACGCCCCCTGCCTGATCCTACGGGACCGGGCAGGGGGCGCTTTCGTCATTCCCCCGTAGCCCGGGGGGAGTAGCGTTCTGAGTGTCGAGGTCAGAACGAACGGAGCTCAGTATGCCCGATCGCACAGACAATCAGGGCGGGAGCCGCCTCACTTTCGCTCAGCGAGCCCGTCTCGCACGCGACCGCGCAGGCCTCACCAGGCCCGTCGTCGCCGGGCTCGTGGGCCGCTCCAGCGACTGGGTGAAATCGATCGAGAACGGCCTGATCGGAATGCCTCGCCTGCCCATGCTGCTACGCCTCGCCCACATCTACGGCGTCGACCCGGCCGACCTCATCGGGGACGAGCGCCTGGCCACCGCCTCGTACACGAAGGCGATACACGGTGACCTGCCCGCCATCAAGAACGCGCTGACCACGTACCGGCTGCGTCCGGCGGACCGGACGCCGGAGTCCGCCGAGGTCCTCGGCGCGCGGGTACGGCAGGCCTGGAAGCTGTGGCACTCCAAGGGCGATCACCGGTCCCGTATCGCGACGTTGCTGCCTGATCTGCTCGCCGACACCGAGCACTCCAGCCGCACGCTGGACGGGGCGGACCGGAGGCGTGCACTGGTCGCTCAGGGGCAGGCGTACCACCTCGCGCAACTGTTCCTGT
Source organism: Streptomyces sp. NPDC127084 (assembly GCF_042724175.1). Classification (NCBI taxonomy): domain Bacteria; kingdom Bacillati; phylum Actinomycetota; class Actinomycetes; order Kitasatosporales; family Streptomycetaceae; genus Streptomyces; species Streptomyces sp. NPDC127084. Next base: position 2,989 of record NZ_JBHXFA010000018.1, on the reverse strand, counting down.
CCTTCCAGCCTGCCCCCGAACTGGTCGTGCTCACCGGGGACCGGGCCATGACGGCGGCGCAGGACGCGGACAGCCCGCGGGCGATCGCCGCCGCGGCCTGGTACATGAACCACGTCTATCGGGACGCGAACGAGGCCGCGGAGGCCCGCGTCGACCTCGCGGAACAGGCCGCCGCGCTGCTCAGCCAGGACGACCAGGACGACCTCGCCCGGTGGGGACTTCTGCAACTCGCGGTCGCCCTGTCGTTCGCGAAGGTCGGCCGGGCCGGGGACGCGTGGCGGTACTGGGACCGTGCCAACGACGCCGCACGCCGACTCGGGCCCGACTACGCGCACCCGTGGCTGGTGTTCGGGCAGGGCATCGTCGACGGCTACGCGCTCACGATGTTCAACGACCTGATGCAGCCCGGGAAGGCGCTGGAGGTCGCTGAGGCGCTCGACCTGGACGCGATCCCGTCGGCGACCCGCCGCAGTTATCACCTGATCGAGACGGCCCGGGCGCATGGCATGCAGGACGAGGGCGTCGCGGCGGTGGCGCTGCTGCAGAAGGCATTTCGGGAGTCGCCGGAGACGATCCAGTACAACGTCTACACCCGTATGGCGCTGCCGGAGTTGGTGAAGACGGGGCCGCGGATGGTCCGGGAGGATGCGCAGCATCTGGCGCAGGGGCTCGGTGTACCCGTGTAAGGGGGAGGAACTCTCCCCGTGAATAAGGGGGGAGGGACTCTCCCTCTTCCCCTTCTCGTCTCCTCTTACCGTCGGTGACATGAAGGTCACGACGAGTTCAGACGCGCCACCGGACCTCGCCACGATGCGGGATGTCGCCCGCCAGGTGATGGCCGACGAGGAGACCGCATCGGCGGAACTCGTCCCCGCGATGTGCGGGTTCGTGTACCTGATGGTCCCCGAGGTCCAGGCGCTGATCCGCCACGCCCCGCTCGGTGACGTGCCCGCGCAAGTGGCCCAGGTCGCCGTGGACGGCGCCTGCCGGCAGGTGAAGACACCCCCCGGGGGCGGGCTTACTGCTGCCCGTCGGCATGCGCGAAAGATCGCGACCTCGCTGCTGGCGCTGTGTGACCACTACGAGAATCTCCGGCCCGGCGAGCAGTCATAACCCCCGCCTGCTGCCATGCGGCGGCTTGGGCAGCAGGCGGGCCCACGCCCGGACGGCTCCCGCTCCGTCCCGCCGTCCGGGCCCTACAGCTCCGTCTCGGCCGCCACGCCCCTGGACAGGTCGACGGCCGAGACGGACAGGCAAATCCATCGCACCGACGTGTAGGAGGAGTTGCACATGGCCACAGTCATCCCGACGCAGGTGAAGACCCGCGACCCACAGGTGATCCTCAACTCAGTTCAGCCGCACATCCGCCACCTCACGATCAACGTCTCGGACGGCGGGACCCTCTGGGAGCGGGAGATCGCGCTCCTGCTCCGCGACAACACCATGGTCCGCAACATGGCCGAGCGGATCCTTGCTAACGCCGTGATGTACACGATCGCGGCCATGGAGCACCCGGATGTCCACCTGGGCGTGGGCAAGCTCGTCGACATCGGCGTGCACCAGCTCATCCTCGACACCCCCGTGTTCTTCGCCCTATGTGACGTCTACAACGGCGGCCGCTACAAGCACCATGCGCCATTCATCCAGCGCCGCGGCGACGGCTTGTGCCTGCGCACCGCGGACTTCCTGCGTGCGGACGGCTGGGACGTCGACGAGGAACTCTGGGCCATCGACGGCGCCGAGTGCTCGCCCTGCGACAACAAGGTCCCCGACAGCCACTAACCGCCCTAGGCTGGCCCCTGCCCTCTTCCCCCCGGAGAGGGCAGGGGCCTCACCCGTTCCCGCCCACGAAGGGGATCGATCCCGTGCCTGCACGACACGACATCGCCGCCGAGACCGAGCTCTGGGACACCTACGCCGGCAGCGCCTTCAAGGACGACGCCGAACCGGTATTCCACTGGACGCAGTACGCCGGGCATGGCCCGGGTACCGAGCTGCTGGGTGACCCGGAGAGCGTGCTGGAGATCGGCTGCGGCACTGGCCGAGCTCTCGCCTACCTCGCCCAGAAGGGTGTCAAGGCCACCGGCGTGGACCTGTCGCCCGTCATGGTCGAGAAGACCACCGAGCGGTGGGGACATCTCGGCGTCGAGTTCATCTGCGCAGAGGTCCTCGAGTACCTCCGCAGCGACGAGCGGACGTATGACGCCGTCTACTCGATCTTCGGGGCGGTCTGGTTCACCGACCCGGCCAAGCTGCTCCCGCTCATCGCCTCACGGCTGAACCCGGGCGGCAGTCTGGTCTTCTCCCACCCGCCGGCCATTCCGGGCGCCTACGGCCCGCAGGGCATGTACAAGGGCGGCTTCGCGGGGAAGGCGATGTACACCTACCGGTACAGCTACACGCCCCATAGGTGGACGACCATGCTGCAGCGTGCCGGCTTCCGCGACGTCGACGCCCAGATCCTCGAGGCACCAGAGCCCGGGCACATCGGCACGCTCCTCGTCCGCGCCCAGGCGTAGCTCGTCCGAAGACTGCCCCGGTCAGCCTTCCCCCGTTCCGGAGGCTGATCGGGCTTCTTCATGCCTGCCATCAGACGCATGATCACTAACACTTCGGCTGAGCATTGGCTGAGCAGGCGCCCGATATGCCCTACTTCAACGCGGGCAGCACCCGGCTGGACGGTCCCTGACCAGGTGCTGAGCGAGTAGGCCGTGTGGGACTCGAACCCACAACCAACGGATTAAAAGTCCGCTGCTCTGCCAATTGAGCTAACGGCCCTCGACGCGTCATCCATGAGCATAGCCGGACCGCGGCAAAGATCCGATCGGGTATCCGCTCCCGGGCGTCGCCGCAGGTGCCGGGGCCGGCGCGGGCTGGGGTGGTCGGCTCCCGGCTCGGGCTGGTGATCCCCCGTCAGCGACGCCACGCGCCCGCACAACGCCCGCACACAGCGCGGAGCATGGCCGGGATCAAAACACGGGCCCGGCGG
>NZ_JBHXFA010000017.1:60761-68703 GCF_042724175.1 Streptomyces sp. NPDC127084 | reverse complement strand
CTAGACAGCTCCACTCCACAACCGGAGGCCTTCGTCGTCAGCCAGATTCAGACCGTGTCGTCGCACAAACTCGACCAACCTGCCTGGGCAGTACATCTAGGCCGTACTTCAGGAGACGCGCAGCCGCTCCAGCAGTTCAGGAAGCGCCGTCCCGATGGGCTCGCGGAGGATCTCGTCGGCGAGCGGGTCGTACGGGGTCGGCTCCGCGTTCACGATGATCAGCCGGGCACCGTGCTCCGCGGCGACCCCCGCGAGCGACGCGGCGGGCTGCACCTGGAGGCTCGTACCGACAGCGATGAAGACCTCGCACGCCTTGGCGATCCCCATCGCCTCGCCCAGCACCACCGGGTCGAGAGGCTGGCCGAACATCACCGTCGCCGATTTCAGGATCCCGCCGCACGACGTGCACGGCGGATCCGCCTCGCCCGCCCGCACCCGCTCCAGCGCGTCAGCCATCGGTGAGCGGGCATGGCAGCGGGTGCACACCACCGTCCGCGCGGTGCCGTGCAGTTCGAAGACCTTGCGCGCGGAGACTCCCGCCAGCTGGTGCAGTCCGTCGACGTTCTGTGTGATCACCCGGACCGGGCTGCCGCCGCGCTCGAACTCGGCGATGGCCCGATGGGCGGCGTTCGGCTCGGCGTGCAGCACCGGACCGTCGAGGCGCATACGCCAGGACCGGCGCCGGATCTCCGGATCGGCCATGTAGTAGGCGTACGTGACCAGCTTCTCGGCTTCCGGGTCGCGCCGCCACAGCCCGTTCGGCCCCCGGTAGTCGGGGATGCCGGAGTCCGTCGAGATGCCGGCACCGCTGAGGATCGCCACGAGTGTCATGCGGCGAGCGTAAGTAACTCCGGGGTGCGGCCGCGAGCCGATTAGGCGTCGCGCGCGGTGCGGCCGAGCGGACTCGGGCCATTCGTCGCGGGGTTGGAGCGACACCTCGCTGCGTTGTCGAATCACCCGAGTACATCCAGTACGAGGGCGATCTCCCCCTGCCATCGGCGGGGGACCCCCACCGCCTTGCGATAGCACCGGACACCGCGAGCTTCCCGGCAAACCTATCCGGTCACAGCACTGGCGGGGAGTTCGGTGGCCAGGCCCGTGGTAGCGTCACTCCCTTCTCCGGCATGTCCGGACGGAGTCACGTCAGGCACCTCATGACCGACCCGCATCAGCGGCTTCAGGACGCACTCGACGTCCTGGACGCCACCTTCGCGCCACTTGCCGAGTCGCCGGTTCGTGTGGGCGGCTGCACCTACTGCTACCCCGAAGCCGATCTCGAAACCCTGGCCGGTCCCGTGCACGAGGTGCCGGACCAACTGGTCTCCTCCTTCGCGCACGAGACCCCCGACCACTGGGACGACTTCCGGGGCTTGTACCGCCGGTTGGCGCCCCGGATCATCCGCCTCCTCATCGCTGACGAGCTCGACCACAGCCTGGTCGCCTCCCGGCTTCGCGCCGCGGGCTGGCGCGACTGGCCCACCCCTGAGCGAACAGCAATGGAGGAGACCTGGCACGCCTGGTGGCGGTCGGTACTCCACACCCACCCGAGTACCGGACACATCACCGACGTGCTGGAGACGCTCTCGGTCACCGCGGGCAGCCTGGCCCCCTGGCTGGCCATCTGGGCCGAGAGCCGAACCGAGACGGCGGACCTGCACCTCGGCGACGCGCTCGACCACTGGCTCATCGAGGGCGAGCTCGCCGACCTCCACCTCGGCTTCTACGAAGAGACGCACGCCACGCCGGAGCTGCTGCCCTGGCTCCTGTCCTTGGAGGACGGCCGCCTCGGTGCCGCGCAGCTGAGGGAAGTCGAACGCATCGCGTACGGCTGAGCAGTCCTGTACGGGGACACGCTCGACGCGGTTCGACCCCGGGGGCCTGGGAGGGAGGCGGCACAAGGGGCGACCCGGTCAGGCGGGGCGCCCGTCGACCAGCTCCACGGGACCGGCGTCCGTCGACAGGACGTCGAGCGCGGCCAGGACGCGAGGACCGAGCGCGCCGGGGAGGTACGCCGTGATCTCGTCCCGTGGCACCAGCTTCCAGGACAGCAACTCCGCCTGCTGGAGCCGGATCGCCATGAACTGCTCGCCGGTCAGCACCCCTCCGTCGTACAGATACGCCACGACCGGCGGACGATCCGGCGCGCGTCCCCAGTCCAGCGCGAGCAGCCGGCCGGGGGCGAGGTCCAGGCCGATCTCTTCGAGGGTCTCCCGGCGCGCGGCCTCGCGCGGGGTCTCGCCGCTTTCGGACTCGATCGTGCCTCCCGGAAGCGCCCAGCCCTCGCGGTAGTTGGGCTCGACGAGCAGCACCCGGCCATCGGCGTCCCGGAAGAGTGTGGCGGCTCCCGAGAGTACGCGGGGCAGTCCGGCGATGTACGTGGCGAAGTCCGAAGCGGTCACCGCCGCAGCCTAGACGGTGCGGGCCCCTTCCGGTCAACGCGTCGCCAACCGGGCGGTTCTGTCGCCGAGTTCGCCGATCGACGCTCCGTCGAAGCCGAACACGGCACTGCTCACCCGGTCCTCCAGGGGGCGGGTCCACTGGGGCGGGATGCCCGACGCCCCGCACAGCACGCCCGCCACGGAGCCGGCTGTCGCTCCGTTGGAGTCCGTGTCGAGGCCGCCGCGCACGGTGAGCGCCACGGTGCGGGTGAAGTCCCCGGCCCCGTACAGCAGCCCGGCGGTGATGACCGCGGCGTTGGGGACGGTGTGAATCCAGCCGAGTCCCGCGGTCTCCCCCTCCAGCGTGTCCAGCGCCTCCGACCAGGGCAGGCCGCTGTCGTACAGGGCGATCACACGGCGGACCGCGCGGACCAGACGGCAGCCCGGGGGGACACGTTCGAGTCCGGTCTCGACGGCCGTGCGGGCATCGGCCGCCGTGAAAGCCGCGGCGACCATGGCCGCGGCCCACATCGCCCCGTACACACCGTTGCCTGTGTGCGACAGCACGGCGTCGCGGCGGGCGAGTGAGGCCGCCCGCACAGGGTCCCCGGGGCTGGTCCACCCGAAGACGTCCGCCCTGATCAGCGCGCCGATCCACTCCTGGTAGGGGTTGTGGTTCGTGGCGGTCAGCGGTGGCTTCAGGCCTGCCGTGAGATTGCGGTACGCCGCCCGCTCGGCCGTGAACGTCTGCAGGTACGGCAGCCGCAGCAGCCACAGCTCGCCCACCTGCTCGGTGGTGAAGTCGAAGCCATGGGTCTCGAGCAGGTGGAGTCCGAGGATGCTGTAGTCCACGTCGTCGTCGCGGCAGCTGCCGTGGATCCGGCCGCGGACACAGCCGCGCCAGTCCGGGCGCAGCTCGAACCCGCCGCCCGCCCCGGGTGGGGGCTCGGGGAGGTAGTCGGTGAGCGGCACGGCGCCGGTGAGCCCGAGGTAGCGCTCGATGCGCTCCCGGGTCCAGTAGTCCCCGCGCTCGATGGGCTTGCCGAGCATGTTCCCCGCGATCCTGCCCAGCCAGCCGCCGAGGATCCGGTCGGGTGTCCCCTTGGCTGAAGGTGTCATGGTTCGGATGTACCCGTTCCGGTGTCCAAGGAAGGGTGGCACCGGCCAGGGGGTGCGGATAGGGTCGGGGCGGCGCGACTGCCTGTTCGAAAGCAAGGGATGCAAGGTGACGAACGGAGCAGTTACCGCCGCGCGCGTTCTTGTCGCGGCGGACAAGTTCAAAGGCTCGCTGACGGCCGTCCAGGTGGCCGAGCGGGTGACCGCGGGACTACGGAGAGTGGTACCCGGCCTCGCGGTGGAGACCCTTCCGGTCGCGGACGGCGGCGACGGCACAGTCGCGGCAGCGGTCGCGGCCGGCTTCGAGCGCCGTGAAGCGGCGGTGACCGGGCCGCTCGGCGAGTCGCTGACGGCGGCCTACGCCCTGCGCGGGACCACGGCGGTGGTCGAGATGGCAGAGGCGTCCGGGCTCCAGCACCTGCCCGAAGGGGTCTTCGCGCCGCTCACCGCGACCACCTACGGATCGGGCGAACTGCTGCGCGCGGCGCTCGACGCCGGGGCGCGGACGATCGTCTTCGGGGTCGGCGGCAGTGCCACGACGGACGGTGGGGCCGGGATGCTCGCCGCTCTGGGCGCGCGGTTCCTGGACGCCGACGGCAAGCCGATCGGGCCTGGCGGCGGCGCGCTGAAGGACCTGGTGACCGCGGATCTGTCCGGTCTCGACGCCCGTTTCAGGGACGTCGAACTCGTCCTCGCCAGCGATGTGGACAACCCGCTGACCGGGCCGAAGGGCGCGCCCGCGGTCTTCGGCCCGCAGAAGGGTGCCACGCCCGAGGACGTCACCGCGCTGGACGAGGCGCTGGCCCATTACGCATCGGTACTGGGCCCCGAGGCGGCCGAGGCGCCGGGAGCGGGAGCCGCGGGGGGAATCGGATACGGGGCTCTGGTGGCACTCCGGGCGCGCTTTCGGCCCGGCATCGAGGTGATGCTCGACATCCTGGGCTTCGGCATCGCCCTGGACAGGGCCACACTGGTGATCACCGGCGAGGGCTCGCTGGACGAGCAGACCCTGCACGGCAAGGCCCCGGCCGGTGTGGCGGCGGCGGCCCGCGCCGCGGGCAAGGACGTCGTCGCGGTCTGCGGCCGGCTGGCGCTCACCGAGGAGGCCCTGAGCGGGGCCGGTATCACACGGGCCTATCCGCTGCTGGACCTGGAGCCCGACCCGGCGCTCTGCATGGCGCAGGCGGGACCGCTGCTGGAACGTGTCGCGGCGGACATCGCGCGGGACTTCCTGCCCACGGCCCAGCTGTACTGAGCCAGGTGTAGCCAGCGCGAGCGTTCAGACGCGACCCAGGGAGCACTGGCACGTGTCACCGGCCGTCCCGTACTCGTGGCCGTACGTGTCCGAGGTGGCTGAAAGGCATCGCTCACCCTTCCTGGCCATGTGAACGACCTGTACCGGCTCTCCGGGCCTCCCTAGCATGTGCATCTCTCAGGTTCCGATTCCGGATCCCACTGACGTGAATGAGGACTGGATGCAGCGCGAGTCGTGGCGCCCGGACGCCATCGACACCAACGTGCCGAGCGTGGCACGGATGTACGACTACCTCCTGGGAGGTGACGACAACTACCAGTCTGACCGTGACGCTTGTGCCGAGCTGCTCAAGCAGGTGCCCAGCACCAAGGTGCTCGCCGTCAACAACCGCCGGTTCCTCCAGCGCGTCGTCCGTACGCTGGCCACCGAGTACGGTGTGCGGCAGTTCATCGACCACGGCTCCGGGCTGCCGACCCAGGACAACGTCCACCAGGTCGCCCAGGCTGTCGACCCCCAGTCGCGTGTCGTCTACGTCGACAACGACCCGATCGTCCTGGCGCACGGCCGTGCGCTGCTTGAGGAGAACGACCGAACCGCGGTCATCCAGGCCGATATGCGGGACACCGAAGGCATCTTCGGCCATGAGGAGACCACCCGCCTCATAGACTTCAGCCGGCCGGTCGCGGCGCTGTTCGTCTCCGTGATGCACTGCATTCCGGACGAGTCCGATCCTGCAGCGCTGGTGCGCCGGGTCGCCGAACGGCTCGTACCCGGCAGCTTCCTGGTGGTCTGTCAACTCGTCAGCGACCGGCCCGAGATCCGCAAGTTCGTCACCGACTTCATGGCGGAGGCCACGGGCGGGCACTGGGGCCGGGTGCGCGAGGAGCATGAAGTCACGGCGTACTTCGACGGTTTGGAGATCCTGAAGCCGGGACTCGTGGAGGTGTCCACCTGGCGGCCGGACAACGACCTCGCCCCGGTGCAGCAGACCGACGAGTGGATCGAGTGGGGTGGCGTCGGCCGACTCGTATGACGCCGGGCCGCTGCGTACTGTCCTTCTTTCCCCGGAAACCCCCGGGGTAATGACGGAAGGTCACAGGGAGCCGAGCCGCTCCTCGATGAGCGCCCGGGTCTCCCTGGGGGTGAGCGCACACGCTCCAAGCCGGTCCATCATGTCGCGGTACTGCTCCACGACCTGCGGTTTCTGACTGAAGGTGCTGTCCGTCAGATGCTCGATATAGATGGCGTCCTTCAAGTCCCGCAGCGCGAACCGCAGATACGTCAGACCTGTGCCCACGCCGACCGACGCCGTCACGGCCAGCGGTGCCACCTGCAAGGTGATCCGGGACTGCGCCGTCATCTCGATGAGATGGCTGAGCTGCCCCCGCATGACCTCAGGACCGCCGACCGTGCGCAACAGCACGGACTCGTCGATCACCGCCCACAGCCGGGGCCCATCAGGCTGCGCCAACTGCCGCTGGCGTTCCCGGCGCAGATCGACCCGGCGGTCCACCTCGTGCGCGTACAGCCGGGCAGGTCCGGAACGGATCACCGCCCGCGCGTACTCCTCGGTCTGGAGCAGGCCCGGCACATAGAACGGCTCGTAGGTACGGATGGTCGAGGCCGCGCCCTCCAACGAGACCAGCGGGGCGAAGAAGTCGGACAGCACATCGCTGAACGAGTGCCACCAGTCCGTCCGGCGGGACTGCTCCACCAGCCGCAGGAACTCGGCGACGCGGGTCTCGTCGCCCACTCCGTAGAGGTTGAGCAGGGCAAGGGCGTCCGCGGGCTTGCAGCCGTGGCGGCCGAGTTCCATGCGGCTGGTCTTGGAGCGTGAGAAACCGAGCCGGGTGTCCACAGCGGAGGGGTCGAGCCCGGCACTGACGCGCAGTTCGCGCAGCTTCCCGCCCAGGATCAGCTTCAGGGCGGTGGGATTGCCCTCGACCGCTCCCAGCGGGCTCATGAACAACGGCGGGCTCGGTTCTGCTGCGGCCATCGCGTGCTCCTGCGGATGTGGGGAAGACGATGACACTATCCCGCACGGACGGACCTGAGCCACGGGTGCGTGGACCGTTGCCCGTTGGAAATCAGACAATCATCGCGTCGAAGTCGCCATCCTGGGCTCCGGCGACGAAGGCTGCGACTTCGGCGCGCGTATAGACCAGCGCCGGCCCGTGCGGATCACGGGAGTTGCGCATGGCGATGCTGCCGTCGGAGAGCGCGGCCAGCTCCACGCAGTTTCCGGTGGGGTTGCTGTGGCTGCTCTTGATCCAGGTGGCCGACGTCAGTGCGTCCGCCCGTATCCCATTGGAGAACTCCATGTCCTTCAACCCCTCTTCGTCGGTTTGTGCCGTTGTGTAGGGTCACCTTGGATCCGGCCACTGCAATCCCAGGTGCAATTGCATTTTCGGTGCGCCCTCGACAATACTCGTTCGGCATCGGCTGCCGCAGCGTCGAACTCCGAAGCTTTCAGGGGGACATGACCAGTGACGATTTACATGTCAACCAGTGCGAGCACCACGTTCGACCGCGCTGACCGGCGCTCAGCTGCGGAATTCGGCGTGAATCCGACGTCTGAGCGATCACCGTCGGGTCCGGATCTCCGTCTGGACCACGGCTTCGGAGCGGACAACTTCGCCGCCTGCGGTCTGGACGGACACCCCCGGAACGCGCGTCAGGCGCGACGGTTCGTCGATGTCACCCTGCGCGGCTGGGGACTGGTGGCACTGGTCCCCGACATGGCCGTGGTGGCCGGTGAGCTGGTGACCAACGCCGTCCGGCACGCGCTCGAACCCGGGCACGCGGCATCGGACGCCTATCCGCTCTGGCTGGGCCTCTACCGCCAGCCCGGCCATGTGGTCTGCACCCTCACCGACCCCAGCCCCGCCCCACCGCGGCCGCAGACCGGTCTCCGGTCTCCGGCCCCCTGGGCGGCCGGTGGCCGCGGGCTCGCCCTGGTGGACGCGCTCAGCGACAGCTGGTCCTGGTCCCTCACTCCGCCCCTGGGCAAGGCTGTGTGGGCGAGCGTGGCGCTCCCGGGCCGGCCGGACTGAACCCCGGACCATCAGGCCGCCGGTCAGCGCCGCGGGCATGACGAAGGCCCCGGGTGCGATTCACTCGCACCCGGGGCCTTCCCGGGCCGGCTCGTTTCGAGGGGGACGGCATATTCGCCGAGGCCCCCGCCACCCCGCGG
>NZ_JBHXFA010000017.1:45760-60751 GCF_042724175.1 Streptomyces sp. NPDC127084 | reverse complement strand
GGGCCGCCCTCCCCCCCGCCCCTCCGGCCGGCGGCCCCCCGCGGGGGGCAGGCGCCCGCCCCGGGGTCGTCTCCCGCCCCCCCGGGGGCCTTCCCGGTCCGGCTCGTGACGAGGGCTACGGCAGATGCGCCGAGGCCCGCGCCTCGCGGCGGTTGTCGCGGAAGGTGTTCACCCGCCGCGCCGTCGCGAACAGCGGGATCGTCGCCGCCAGCACGATCTGCAGCGCACAGCCGGTCTGGAGCAGCAGCTGACCGCCCGGGGCGTCGAACGCCCACGCCGCCAGCAGCCCCATGGCTCCCACGATCCAGCTGAGCATCGCGACCGCCAGCGTGCCCCGCGGCTTCGGGTACTCGACCCGGCTCACCATCAGCCACGCGGTGCCGATGATCGCCAGCAGGGTCGGGATGAAGGGCAGCTCAAGCAGCACGATCGAGACCACGGTCAGCGCGCCGAAGGGGCTCGGCATGCCCTGGAACATGCCGTCCTTCAACGTGACGCACGAGAAGCGCGCCAGCCGAAGCACCACCGCCAGCAGCACCACGATCGCGGCCAGTGCCGAGACCTTCTGGTGGGCGTCGTCTGCGACCATGCCGTAGACCAGCACGAAGTACGCCGGCGCCAGCCCGAAGCTGATCAGGTCGGACAGGTTGTCCAGCTCGGCGCCCATCGGGGAGCTGCGCAGCTTGCGTGCCACGATCCCGTCGAAGAGGTCGAAGACCGCGGCGCACAGCATAAGGATCACGGCCGTCGCGGCGGAGTGCCGCGCCATGCCGCTCTCACCGCCGCCGACGAGATGCGGGATGAGGATTCCGGTGGTGGTGAAGTACACCGCCATGAATCCGCAGGTCGCGTTACCGAGCGTGAGCGTGTCCGCTATCGAGAGCCGCAGCGAGAGCGGCATCTCCTCCGCTTCGTCAGCGGCCCCGGAGGCAGAGCCGGACCCGGTCTCGAAGGCGTCAGCCTCCGGAACCCAGCCCGCCTGTGTGTCGGGATCAATCACGGTCAATGCGAGTCACCCCCGCGGTAGTGACCTGGCCGACCTCGACCCCGACCTCGACACCCTCCGGGAGGTAGATGTCGACACGGGAGCCGAAGCGGATCAGGCCGATACGGTCACCCTGCTCGACCTTGGTTCCCTGGGGGAGGTACGGGACGATACGGCGCGCCACCGCGCCGGCGATCTGGATCATCTCGATGTCACCGAGCTCGGTGTCGAAGTGCCAGACGACCCGCTCGTTGTTCTCGCTCTCTTTGTTGAAGGCGGGAACGAATCCACCGGGCACATGCTCGACGGACGTGACCGTTCCGGCGAGCGGGGCGCGGTTGACATGGACATTCAGCGGGCTCATGAAGATGGCGACGCGGGTCCGCCCGTCCTTCCACGGCATGATGCTCTGCACCACACCGTCGGCGGGGGAGATGACCCGGCCCTGGGCGATCTCGCGCTCGGGGTCGCGGAAGAACCACAGCATGCCCGCCGCGAGCGCGGTGGTGGGCACGGCGATGGCCGCGGCACGCTTCGACCGGCGCGCACGCACCAGGCTCAGGGCCGCGGTCGCGACGGTCGGCAGAAGCCACGGCGATGCTCCGCGCGCAATGCGTACGCCGAAGCGGCTGTCGCGAGGTGCAGAGGTTTGGCTGTGGGGCATGGATGACCTTCGTAGCGGATGATGCCGCGCTGGCAGAACATGGGACGGCAGCTGTCGGCGGCTTTCCGAAGATGGTATCGGTTGCGCACCGCGACTGGGCAAGCCGCGACCTGAGTCGGCGGCCGGAAGAATATGACTCGGTGTGATCTTCTTCGCGGCCGAACCGACTCAGAAGCGACATTCAGCCCTGGAGTCGGTACTCCTCGAGGAGCCGACGACCAATGATCATTTTCTGGATCTCGGCGGTACCCTCGCCGATCAGCAGCATCGGAGCCTCACGGTAGAGGCGCTCGATCTCGTACTCCTTGGAGAAGCCGTAGCCGCCGTGGATGCGGAAGGCGTCCTCGACGACTTCCTTGCAGTACTCGGAGGCGAGGTACTTCGCCATCCCTGCCTCCAGGTCGTTTCGCTCCCCGGAGTCCTTTTTGCGTGCTGCGTTGACCATCATGGCATGGGCCGCTTCGACCTTGGTAGCCATCTCGGCCAGCTTGAACTGGATGGCCTGGTGCTGGGCGATCGGCTTGCCGAAGGTGTTGCGCTGCTGGGCGTAGGAGACGCCGAGCTCGAAGGCGCGCTGAGCGACACCGCAGCCACGGGCGGCCACGTTGACCCGGCCGACCTCGACGCCGTCCATCATTTGGTAAAAACCGCGGCCGGTGGTGCCGCCGAGTACCCGATTGGCCGGAATGCGCAGGCCGTCCATGATGAGCTCGGTGGTGTCGACACCCTTGTAGCCCATCTTGTCGATCTTCCCGGGGATCGTGAGGCCGGGGCGGACCTCGCCGAAGCCGGGCTCCTTCTCGACCAGGAAGGTCGTCATCGACTTGTGCGGGGCGGTGCCCTCAGGGTGTCCTTCGTCACTCCGGACCAGAACGGCCACCAGCGTCGACGTGCCGCCGTTCGTCAGCCACATCTTCTGGCCGTTCAGGACGTACTCGTCGCCGTCCTTCACCGCCTTCGACGTGATCGCCGACACGTCCGAGCCGAGACCCGGCTCGGACATCGAGAACGCACCGCGCACCTCGCCGGCCGCCATCCGGGGCAGGAAGTGGTCCTTCTGCTCCTGTGTGCCGTGCTGCTTGAGCATGTACGCCACGATGAAGTGGGTGTTGATGATGCCCGAGACGGACATCCAGCCGCGGGCGATCTCCTCGACGCACAGCGCGTACGTGAGCAGGGACTCGCCCAGACCCCCGTACTCCTCCGGGATCATCAGACCGAAGAGTCCGAGCTCCTTGAGCCCGTCGACGATCTGCTGCGGGTACTCGTCCCGGTGCTCCAGCTCGGTCGCGACCGGAATGATCTCCTTGTCGACAAAGTCCCTGACCGTGCTCAGGATCTCCTGCTGGACATCGGTCAGACCGGCGGTCTGGGCGAGTCGGGCCATGGCTACTTCTCCGCCTTCTTCGTGGGCTCGATCAGCTCGGGGCGGCCGGGCTGCTCGCCGCCGCGCTCCTTGATGTACGTCTCGGTGGGGACCATCACCTTGCGGCGGAACACGCACACGAGGGTGCCGTCCTGCTTGTAGCCCTTGGTCTCGACGTACACGATGCCGCGGTCGTCCTTGGACTTCGACGGCCACTTGTCCAGCACGGTGGTCTCGCCGTAGATCGTGTCGCCGTGGAAGGTCGGCGCCACGTGCTTCAGCGACTCGATCTCCAGGTTGGCGATCGCCTTGCCGGAGATGTCCGGCACGGACATGCCGAGCAGCAGCGAGTAGATGTAGTTGCCCACGACGACGTTCTTGCCGAAGTCGGTCGTCTTCTCCGCATAGTTCGTGTCCATGTGGAGGGGGTGGTGGTTCATGGTGAGCAGACAGAAGAGATGGTCGTCGTACTCCGTGACCGTCTTCCCCGGCCAGTGCTTGTAGATCGCACCGACCTCGAACTCCTCGTATGTGCGTCCGAACTGCATGCCGCTCAGCCCTCCGGGATCTCGAACTTGGTGGTGCGCTGCATGCCGGCGGCACGGCCCTTGCCGGAGATGACCAGGGCCATCTTGCGGCTGGCCTCGTCGATCATCTCGTCGCCGAGCATCGCCGAGCCCTTCTTGCCGCCCGCCTCGGACGTGTAGTAGTCGTACGCGTCCAGAATCAGCTCGGCGTGGTCGTAGTCCTCCTGGGAGGGCGAGAAGATCTCGTTGGACGCCTCGACCTGGCCCGGGTGCAGCACCCACTTGCCGTCGAAGCCGAGCGCGGCGGCGCGCTGGGCGACCGCGCGGTAGCCGTCGATGTTGCGGATCTGGAGGTAGGGGCCGTCGATCGCCTGGAGGTTGTTGGCGCGGGCGGCCATCAGGATCTTCATCAGGATGTAGTGGTACGCGTCCGCCGGGTAGCCGGGCGGCTGCTCACCGACGACCAGGGACTTCATGTTGATGGACGCCATGAAGTCGGCCGGGCCGAAGATGATGGTCTCCACACGCGGCGAGGCCTGGGCGATCGCGTTGACGTTGTTGAGGCCCTGGGCGTTCTCGATCTGGGCCTCGATGCCGATCTTGCCGACCTCGAAGCCCATCGTCTTCTCGATCTGCGTCAGCAGCAGGTCCAGGGCGACGACCTGCTCGGCGCTCTGGACCTTCGGCAGCATGATGCAGTCGAGGTTCTGGCCCGCGCCCTCGACGACCGTCACGACATCGCGGTACGTCCAGTGGGTGGTCCAGTCGTTCACCCGCACGACACGCGTCTTGCCGGTCCAGTCACCCTCGTTCAGGAACTTCACGATGGTGTGCCGGGCCTCGGGCTTGGCCAGCGGCGCGCACGCGTCCTCCAGGTCGAGGAAGACCTGGTCGGCGGGCAGGCCCTGGGCCTTTTCCAGGAAGCGCGGGTTGGAGCCGGGCACGGCCAGGCAGGAGCGCCGGGGGCGGAGACGGTTGACCGGGTGCACTGGCGTGCTCATGCGGGGACCTCCAGGGGGTCGAGCTTGTTCGCTTTCCGGATCTCGTCGACGATACGTCCGATGATCTCCGTGATACCGAAGTCCTTCGGTGTGAAGACGGCGGCCACACCCGCACGCTTCAGATCCTCGGCGTCGCTGTTCGGGATGATGCCGCCCACGATCACCGGGATGTCGGACGCGCCGGCCTCGCGCAGGCGCCGCAGTACGTCGGGCACCAGCTCGGCGTGCGAGCCGGACAGGATCGACAGTCCCACGCAGTGCACGTCCTCCGCGAGCGCGGCGTTGACGATCTGCTCGGGAGTCAGCCGGATGCCCTGGTAGACCACCTCGAAGCCCGCGTCACGGGCGCGCACGGCGATCTGCTCGGCACCGTTGGAGTGGCCGTCCAGGCCCGGCTTGCCGACCAGCAGCCGCAGCCGTCCGGCGCCCATCTCGTCGGCGGTGCGGGACACCTTCTCGCGGACGATGGCCAGCGGTGTGCCCTCCTCGGCGGTAACCGCGACCGGCGCGGACGACACGCCCGTTGGGGCGCGGAACTCGCCGAAGACATCCCGCAGCGCCCAGGCCCACTCGCCGGTGGTGACGCCGGCGCGGGCGCACTCGACCGTGGCCGCCATCAGGTTGGTGTCGCCGGCCGCCGCGGCCTTCAGAGCCGCCAGGGCCTCCTGGGCGCGGTTCTCGTCGCGGTCGTCGCGCCATTCGTGGAGCTTGGCGACGACCCGCGCCTCGTTCGCCGGGTCGACCGTCATGATCGCGGTGTCGAGGTCCGAGGTCAGCGGGTTGGGCTCGGTGGTCTCGAAGATGTTGACCCCGACGATCTTCTCCTCGCCGCCCTCGATCCTGGCCCGCCGCTCGGCGTGCGAGGACACCAGCTGCGACTTGAGGTAGCCGGACTCGACGGCGGCCATCGCGCCGCCCATCTCCTGGATCCGGTCGATCTCCGCGAGCGACTCGGCGACCAGGGCGTCCACCTTGGCCTCGATGACATGCGAGCCCGCGAAGATGTCCTCGTACTCCAGCAGATCGCTCTCGTGCGCCAGCACCTGCTGGATACGCAGCGACCACTGCTGGTCCCAGGGCCTGGGCAGGCCCAGGGCCTCGTTCCACGCCGGAAGCTGTACGGCGCGGGCGCGGGCGTCCTTGGAGAGGGTCACGGCCAGCATCTCCAGCACGATGCGCTGGACGTTGTTCTCCGGCTGCGCCTCGGTCAGCCCGAGCGAGTTGACCTGGACGCCGTAGCGGAAGCGGCGCTGCTTGGGGTTCTCGATCCCGTAGCGCTCGCTGGTGACCTTCTCCCAGATGCGGCCGAAGGCGCGCATCTTGCACATCTCCTCGATGAAGCGGACGCCCGCGTTCACGAAGAAGGAGATACGGGCGACGACGTCACCGAACTTCTCCTGCGGCACCTGTCCGGAGTCGCGCACCGCGTCCAGCACGGCTATCGCGGTGGACATCGCGTACGCGATCTCCTGGACGGGTGTGGCTCCCGCCTCCTGGAGGTGGTAGCTGCAGATGTTGATCGGGTTCCACTTGGGGATGTTCGCCACCGTGTAGGTGATCATGTCGGTGGTCAGGCGCAGCGAGGGCCCGGGCGGGAAGACATGCGTACCGCGCGACAGGTACTCCTTGACGATGTCGTTCTGCGTCGTCCCCTGGAGCTTGGTGATGTCCGCACCCTGCTCCTCGGCGACCACCTGGTAGAGCGCCAGCAGCCACATGGCGGTGGCGTTGATGGTCATCGAGGTGTTCATCTGCTCCAGGGGGATGTCCTGGAACAGCCGCCGCATGTCTCCGAGGTGCGAGACCGGGACCCCGACCCGGCCGACCTCGCCGCGGGCGAGGATGTGGTCGGGGTCGTAGCCGGTCTGGGTCGGCAGGTCGAACGCGACCGACAGACCGGTCTGGCCCTTGGCCAGGTTGCGCCGGTACAGCTCGTTGGACGCCTCGGCCGTGGAGTGGCCGGCGTACGTCCGCATGAGCCACGGCCGGTCCTTCGGCTGCCGCCCGTTGGCGATCTGACGCTCTGTCATCTGATGGACCTCTGGCTCGCTCAGATGTTCCGGAAGCGGTTGATGGCGTCGAGGTGCTTGGCGCGCATCTCCTCGTCGCGAACGCCCAGGCCCTCCTCGGGGGCCAGGCACAGCACGCCGACCTTGCCCTGGTGCACGTTGCGGTGCACGTCGTGGGCGGCCTGGCCGGTCTCCTCCAGGGAGTAGACCTTGGAGAGGGTCGGGTGGATCTTGCCCTTGGCGATCAGGCGGTTGGCCTCCCACGCCTCGCGGTAGTTCGCGAAGTGCGAGCCGATGATCCGCTTCAGCGACATCCACAGGTAGCGGTTGTCGTACTCGTGCATGTAGCCCGAGGTCGAGGCGCAGGTGGTGATGGTGCCGCCCTTGCGGGTGACGTACACGGAGGCGCCGAAGGTCTCGCGGCCCGGGTGTTCGAAGACGATGTCGATGTCCTCGCCGCCGGTGAACTCACGGATGCGCTTGCCGAAGCGCTTCCACTCCTTCGGGTCCTGGGTGCGCTCGTCCTTCCAGAACTTGTAGCCCTCGGCGCTGCGGTCGATGATCGCCTCGGCGCCCATCGAACGGCAGATGTCAGCCTTCTGCTCGCTGGAGACGACACAGATCGGGTTGGCGCCGCCGGCCAGTGCGAACTGGGTGGCGTACGAGCCGAGGCCGCCGCTGGCGCCCCAGATCAGCACGTTGTCGCCCTGCTTCATGCCCGCGCCGTTCCGCGAGACGAGCTGGCGGTAGGCGGTGGAGTTCACCAGGCCCGGGGCCGCCGCCTCCTCCCAGCTGAGGTGCTTGGGCTTGGGCATCAGCTGGTTGGACTTCACCAGGGCGATCTCCGCGAGGCCGCCGAAGTTGGTCTCGAAGCCCCAGATGCGCTGCTCGGGGTCGAGCATCGTGTCGTTGTGGCCGTCCGAGGACTCCAGCTCGACGGAGAGGCAGTGCGCGACGACCTCGTCACCGGCGTTCCAGGCGTTGACGCCGGGGCCGGTGCGCAGCACGACGCCCGCGAGGTCGGAGCCGATGATGTGGTACGGCAGGTCGTGGCGCTTGGTGAGCTCGGAGAGGCGCCCGTAGCGCTCCAGGAAGCCGAAGGTCGACAGCGGCTCGAAGATCGAGGTCCACACCGAGTTGTAGTTCACGGAGCTGGCCATCACTGCGACGAGAGCCTCGCCGGGGCCGAGCTCGGGGAGCGGGACCTCGTCCAGGTGCAGGGACTTGCGCGGGTCCTTCTCGCGGGTGGTGAGGCCCGCGAACATCTCGGTCTCGTCCTTGTGCACGGTCACCGCTCGGTACGACTCGGGGAGCGGGAGTGCGGCGAAGTCGGCGGACGTGGTGTCCGGCGACTGGATCGCGTCCAGGATTTCCTTCACGGTGATGCCTCCAGGGGGTCCCCCCGGCGGGAGTCCGGGGGTGGAACGCTCAGGCGAACGCTGAGGTGGGAACGTCGGGACTAGCTGCTGTGGAGGTGTGCCGTCGGTTCGGCGGGGGTGGTGCTGGCGGCGCCTGGTGGGCGCGTGAGGTGCCTGTGACGCAGGCGTCCGGGCGCGCGAGCCGGGTGGCTTGCGGGGACAGCCGACGTACGACAGTTGTCTGCACGCCGGCCGCCCGGACAACATCAACGTATGGCACCCCGTGCCAGGCCGCAAGACACTGGGTGCCAAGAATTTCACTCGGATGCAATCTGTGGTCTACATATGAGCGATGATCGATCGAACGGGGGTCCTGAACAGCGAAAACGGCCGCCCAAGTGGGTGGCCGTCACCGTGTGCATTCGTAAAAACTCGTGGGGTAAACCCCGATGTATCCCGGTGTTTCCGGCCTTTTCGAAGCTCAGCGCTTCTTGAGCGCCTGTTCGATCGTGCGCATCACCTCGGGCAGCGGGGCGTCCGTACGCGCGAGTGCCACCAGCACCTCGCCACCCGCCGCCGTCCGCACCTGGGCCGCTGCCGCGGACGAACGCTCGGTGCCGGTGCCGGTGCCGGTGCCGGTGGCGGGGCTCGTGGCGGTGCTGCTGCCGGGGCTCGTACGACCCGCTCCGATGCCCGAACCGAAGGTCTCGCGGACGATGTCGAAGGCGTGGTCCAGCTGCGCCTCCACATCGCCCTGACCGCCCGCACGCAGCCAGCGGCGCAGCACATGGTTGTGCGCCGTGACGACGGCGGAGGCGGCCACCTCGGCCAGCAGCGGATCATCATTGCCCGTGTGATGGTCCCGCTCGTCGAAGTGCCCGAGCAGATACCGGGTGAACAGGCGCTCGTAGCGGGCCACCGAGGCGATCTCACGCTCCCGCAGCGTGGGCACCTCCCGCGTGAGGCGGTAGCGCTCCACGGAGACCGCCGGCGACGACGCGTACATCTTCATGACTTCCTTGATGCCGCGGCACACGGTGTCCAGCGGATGCTCATGCGGCGGTGCGGCGTTGAGCACCGCCTCGGCGCGCACCAAGGTGTCGTCATGGTCCGGGAAGATCGCCTCTTCCTTGGAGCGGAAATGCCGGAAGAAGGTCCGCCGCGCGACCCCGGCAGTCGCGGCGATCTCGTCGACCGTCGTCGCCTCGTACCCCTTCGTCGCGAACAATTCCATGGCCGCCGCGGCCAGTTCCCGTCGCATCTTGAGGCGCTGGGCGGCGGCGCGGCCGCCGGCGGCGCTTTCCGGGGCGTCGGGTGCGGAGGCGGCGGACCTGGAAGGCCGTCGGGGGGCGTCAGCGGGCTGGGACATGATCTGAACGTACTGCATCGGCTCAGGCGCCCGCTCCTGCGGGGACGAGCCGCCCGTGCCGTCGAGCAGCCCGCCCCAGCCCGTCCCCTGGGCCCGACCGGAATCAGCGCCGGGCATATTCGCGGAAGCCGCGACCCGTCTTGCGGCCCAGGCAGCCCGCGGCCACCAGGTGCTCCAGCAGCGGAGCGGGCGCCAGACCCGGGTCGCGGAACTCGCGGTGCAGCACCTTCTCGATGGCGAGCGAGACATCGAGGCCGACCACATCGAGCAGTTCGAAGGGACCCATCGGGTAGCCGCCGCCGAGCTTCATCGCGGTGTCGATGTCGTCCAGGGTCGCGTAGTGCTCCTGCACCATCTTGATCGCGTTGTTGAGGTACGGGAACAGCAGCGCGTTGACGATGAACCCCGCACGGTCACCGCAGTCCACCGGGTGCTTCCTGATCTTCGCGGTGACCTCGCGCACGGTGGCGTGAACATCGTCGGCGGTCAGCACGGTGCGGACGATCTCGACCAGCTTCATCGCCGGTGCCGGGTTGAAGAAGTGCATACCGATGACGTCCTGCGGGCGCGAGGTGGCGCGCGCACAGGCCACGACCGGCAGCGAGGAGGTGGTGGTGGCCAGCACCGCGCCCGGCTTGCAGATCTTGTCCAGTGTGGCGAACAGCTGCTGCTTGATCTCCAGGTCCTCGGCGACCGCCTCCAGCGCCAGATCGACATCGGCGAACGCGTCCAGCGAACCCGCAGGGGTGATCCGGGCCAGCGTCTCGTCCCGCACCTCGGCCGTCATCCGGCCCTTGTCGACGGAGCGCGAAAGCGACTTGGCGATACGGGCCTTGGCGGTCTCGGCCTTCTCCAGGCTGCGCGCGGCCAGCACGACGTCGTAGCCCGCCTTGGCGAAGACCTCGGCGATACCGCTGGCCATGGTGCCGGAGCCGGCCACGCCGACCGAGCTCACCGGGCGCCCGGCACCGTCCTGCGCGGTCTCCAGCGGGGTGAGCGCGTCCCGCACCACCGTGGCGCTGTCCGGGGCCTCGTAGCTGTAGAAGCCGCGGCCCGACTTGCGGCCCGTCAGGCCCGCCTCGCTGAGCTGCTTGAGGATGGGAGCCGGTGCGTGCAGCCGGTCGTGGGACTCGGCGTACATCGCGTCCAGGACGGTACGGGCCGTGTCGATGCCGATCAGGTCGAGCAGTGCCAGCGGGCCCATCGGCAGTCCGCAGCCCAGCTTCATCGCGGCGTCGATGTCCTCGCGGGAGGCGTACTTCGCCTCGTACATGGCGGCGGCCTGGTTGAGGTAGCCGAACAGCAGCCCGTCGGCGACGAAGCCGGGCCGGTCGCCGACGGCGACGGGCTCCTTGCCCAGGTCGCGGGCGAGCGCGGTGACCGCCTCGACGGCCTTCGGGGCGGTCAGCACCGAGGAGACCACCTCGACCAGCTTCATCGCCGGTGCCGGGTTGAAGAAGTGCAGGCCGAGGACCCGCTCGGGGTGGGCCGAGTCGGCGGCGAGCCGGGTGACGGACAGCGCGTTGGTGCCGGTGGCGAGGATGGTCTCCGGGCGGACGATCCCGTCCAGCTCGCGGAACACCTGCCGCTTGGTCTCGTAGTCCTCGTTGACGACCTCGATCACGAGGTCCGCGTCGGCAGCCGCCTGGAGGTCGGAGAAGGTACGGAAGCGCGCGAGGACGTTCCGGCGCTCTTCCTCGGTGATCCGCTCACGCTCCACCGCGCGGGCCGTGGCGGCCTCGAGCGTGGCGACCGCGTGGCGGGCGGCCGTGTCGCTGATGTCGATGCCGATGACCTCGCGGCCGGAGCGGGCCAGGATCTCGGCGATGCCGGTGCCCATGGTGCCGAGCCCGACGACGGCGATGGTCGAAAGGGAAGCGGGAGAAGAGAGAGGGGTGTCCATCACGGGACTCCAGAAATGAGTGACGACTGAGGGAGAGCGCGCGTGGGGTACGAACGCGAGAGGCGTGCGTGGACGCGCGGCGATGCGTGTCGTGGTGTCACCGCGGCGGACGCGGTGGAGGGAGACGGACCCTGTCCCGGGGCCACGCCGTACTGCCGAACCGACAACTCCCCGTGCCGTCCGGCACGGGATACCTCACGGTGGCTGCGTCACCAGGCCACCGGGAGTGGAACGGGGGGTACCCGCTCACCTGAGCTTAACTGGCGGGTAACGAGCGCGCCAGTCCCCGAACGGAGCAAACGGTTGTGATCTGCGCCGCTACCGGGTGCGGGGCGCGGCTGTGGCTGTGGCTGTCGCTAGGAGTGTGAGTGTGAGTGCGGGTGAGACGGCGGATCGAGTGCGTTCCCGCCCCGCGGCCGGGCCGGCGGGCCTACGCTGCCGGAATGGACCCCGCTGAGGACGCCGACCTCGCAGACCTGGCGCTGCGCACCCGGCACGAGCTGTCGGGGCCGGCCGACGAGGAACTGCATCATCGGCTGACCACCCCTGGCGCCACCGACGACCCCGACGAGCTGGCCGCCGTGCTCACCGAGCCCCAACGCCCCTTATGGGCACGCGAGATCGCGGCCTACCGGCTCGGCTGCGCAGGAGACCGACGCGCCTTCGAGTCGCTCATCCTGCTGCTCAACCACCGCGATCCGGAGCGCTGTGTCTGCTCCGCTCACGCCCTGTCCCGGCTGGGCGACCCGCGCACCGCCCCGGCCGCCGCCGCGCTCGCGACCAACGAACTGCGCGTCGCCTACGCCCTCGTACCCGTACGCCTGCTCGCCGCGCTGCGGGCGCCCGAGTCCGTTCCGGCGCTGATCACCGTGCTGAACCGGAGACTGGCCCCCGGCGACCCGCACTGGCGGGTGGCGCTCGCCTGCGTCGAGGGCCTGGGCGCGCTCGCGGACAAGCGTGCGCGCCCGGTCCTGGAGTCCGCCTGTGCGCACCCGCGCCTTTCCGCCGCCGCGGCCGCGGCGCTCGGGCGGCTTCGCTGAACCGTGCGCGGCTACCGGGCGCAGTCCGGGACGATCGCGAAGGCCTCGATCTCCATCAGCAACCGGGGATCGACCAGCGAGGCGACCTGTACGGCTGAGCTCGCCGGGAGCCGGTCGGGGTCGAGATGCAAATCCCGGGCCTCGCGTACCGCGGGGAGGTACGCCATGTCGGTCAGGAAGTACGTCAGCTTGACCACGTCCTCGAATCCGGCGCCGACCGCGGCGAGGCAGCGGCGCAGATTCCCGAAGACCTGCCGGGCCTGGGCGGCCGGGTCCCCCTCGCCGACCAGCTCCCCCTTGTCGTCCAGGGCGATCTGGCCGGACACGGCCACGAAACGGCCCGTCCCGGCGACCACGTGCGTGTAGGCGGTGGCGGGGAACACCCCTTCAGGGGCTGGAACATGCGTCAGTCGGCTCTCCATCACCCCATCCTGGCGCACGCCCCCCGACAGGCCGCGCGTCAGGTACCCGGGCCCGGGATTCCCAGAGCGAGCAGACCGTGCAGCGCACGGCCTGCCCCGTCCGTGCCCGCGGAGTCCGCTGTGGCGGACTCCGCGGCCGACGGCCGAGGCTCCGGTTCGGGCTTCGCCGCGCAGTAGGCGTCAGGTGTATCGCCCGGCGCGTCCGGTGGCACGAGCCCGGTGGCCAGGTAGTCCGTCAGGTGCTTGTCGAGGCAGGCGTTCCCGCTCAGGGTGATCCCGTGATTGCCACCGCCGCGCTCGACGATCAGCCGCGACCCGCGCAGCTTGCGGTGCATGGCCACAGCCCCCTCGTACGGCGTGGCCGCGTCGTCCGTCGCCTGGAACAGCAGCACCGCGGGCAGCGCCGTGTTCGCCACGTCCACCGGTGCGAGCGACGGGACGGACCAGTACGCACAGGGGGCGTTGTACCAGGCGTTGCTCCAGGTGAAGAACGGCGCCTTGGCGTGGACAGCCGTGTTGTCGACGCGCCAGGTGGGCCAGGACCGGGGCCATGGCGCGTCATGGCACTCCACCGCCGTGTAGACGGAGTAGCTGTTGTCGCCCTTGCTGTCCACCGCGCCCAGCACCTTGTAGGCGTCGAGCAGCGGCTGGGTCTGGCCCCGGAGCACGAATGCGGCGAAGGCCTTGGCGAGCTGCGGCCAGTACCCGTTGTAGTAGCCGCCCGGCAGGAAGGTGTCCTCCAGCTCGGCCGGACCGACCTTCCCGCCCGCGGGCGCCTCACGCAGCGCCTCACGCATCGCGTACCACGCCGCCTCGATCCCGGCCGGGTCAGTGCCCAGCCGGTAGGTGGCGTCATGCCTGGCCACCCAGGCGGCGAACGCTTTGTGGCGGGAGTCGAAAGCGGGGTCCTGGCCCAGGTTGTCCTCGTACCAGATGCCCTCCGGGTTCACCACGGAGTCGAGTACCGCGCGCCGTACCCGGTTCGGGAACTGCCTGGCGTAGACGGCGCCCAGATAGGTGCCGTACGAGTAGCCGAAGTAGCTGATCTGCCGGGCGCCCAGGGCGGCCCGGACGAGGTCCATGTCCTTCGCCGCGTTCACGGTGCTCATATGGGGGAGCAGATCCGGGTACTTCCGCGCGCACTCCCCGGCGAATGCCTCGGCCCTGGCGAGCTGCGCCGACTCCTCTTCGGCGGTACGCGGCACCGGGTCGGGGCGCACCGGGGTGAAGTGGCCCGGCTTGCAGGTGAGCGAAGGTGTGGAGGCACCCACGCCACGGGGATCGAAGCCGATGACGTCGTACTGGGCGGCGACCCTCGCCGGCAGCGAGGCCGCCACGAGCCCCGCCAGGTTGAGCCCGCTCGCTCCCGGGCCTCCCGGGTTGACCAGCAGCGGACCCTGGTAGGCGGTGTCCGTGTGGCGCACTCGCGAAAGCGCGATCGTGATCTTCCGGCCGTCCGGTCGCGCATGGTCGAGCGGCACCCGCACCTGGGAGCATTCGAGCCGCGGATACGCCTTCGTGGCGCAGCTTCGCCAGCTCAGCGCCGTCGTCTGCCGGGACTGCGGCTGGGGCTGCGGGCCGGCGCCCGTGGCCGCTGACGGCAGGGCCAGGGCCAGTGAGCTCACCACCGCTCCGGCGGCGAGCAGCGCTGAGATGTGTGCGGTGCGTCTGTCCATGGGGTCTCTCCTGGTGGCGGGCAGGAGGCTCGCCGTGAGCACCCGCCCCCTGCCGGAGGGTTCCCGCATCGCGGCGGCATCGGACGTGTCCCGCACCGACTTGACCCGTTTGACGCACGGAAGGGTCTCGTCGGCGGGAGAGGCGCGGGATTCAGAGCAGGCTGAGCTGGGTGCCGCCGGGCTCAGCCGGTGCCCCTGCCGCCAGGGCGGCCTCGTCCCGCGCCGGAATCCGCCGCGCGGTGCCACGCTGGGCCGGTCCGATGCCGAACTCGGTGGCCAGTTCGTGCACGTGGCGGGTGATCCGCCGCTGGTACCACGTGGGCGCGTACGCCCCCTCCGCGTACAGCCGCTCGTAACGCCGCACCAGATACGGATGCTCCCTGCTCAGCCAGGCCATGAACCACTCGCGCGCGCCCGGCCGGAGGTGCAGCACCAGCGGTGTCACGGAGGTCGCACCAGCTGCCGCGATGGCCCGCACGGTGGTCCGCAGATGGTCCGGATGGTCGCTCAGGAAGGGGATGACCGGCGCCATCAGCACCCCGCAGCCGATCCCGGGGGGGCCCCACGGGGGGGCCCCCCCCCCACACCCCCCCCCGCCGGGGGGCCCCGCGCCCCGTGGGGGGGGGTGGGGGGGGGGGGTGGTTGGACCCCCCGCCCCCCCGGATGAGACA